>JBBDNX010000745.1:0-10412 GCA_040877345.1 Pirellulales bacterium | reverse complement strand
GCAACCGTTGGAGGTGAGCGTTGCAATTCCGTGAACACGTCCTGCCAAACGGCCTGGAGGTCGTGGCCGAGTGCAATGACGAAGCCTGCTCGACCGCGCTGGGCTTCTTCGTCAGGACCGGCGCGCGCGACGAAACCGACGAGGTCGCCGGCGTCAGCCACTTTCTGGAGCACATGATGTTCAAGGGCACGCCCACGCGGACCGCCGAGGACGTCAACCGCGAGTTCGACGAAATGGGCGCCCATTACAACGCCTTCACCAGCGAGGAAAAAACCGTCTACTATGCCGCCGTGCTGCCCGAATACCAGCGGCCGGCACTGGCGCTGTTGGCCGACATCCTGCGGCCTTCGCTGCGCGAGGAGGACTTCACCACCGAGAAGCAGGTCATCCTCGAAGAGATCCAGATGTACTCCGACCAGCCCCCCTTCGGCGCGGACGACCGCGTCAAGGTGAGGCACTTCGGGCGGCACCCGCTTTCGCGCAGCGTGCTGGGCACGCTGGAGAGCGTCGGCAAGCTGCCCGTCGAGGCCATGCGCGACTATTTTCGCCGCCGCTACAGCCCGCGCAACATTTCGCTGGTGGCCGCCGGCCGCGTCGACTTCGACGACCTGGTCGCGGCGGCCCAGGTTGCTTGCGGGCATTGGGAGGATTTTCTGGCCGCGCGCGTGATCGAGCCGGCCTTGCCCAATCAGGATTTCGAGTGCCTCGTCAAGGAAAGCGCCGCCCAGGAGTATTGCATTCAGCTTGCCAACGGCCCATCGGCCACTGACGCCGACCGCTATGCGGCCAAGATCCTGGCCACGATCCTGGGCGACGACTCGGGCAGCCGGCTTTTCTGGTCGCTGGTCGATAGTGGACTGGCGGAGCACGCCAGCCTGGGCCACTACGACTACGAGGGCACCGGGCTGTACATTACCTACCTGAGCTGCGATCCGGAGCACGCGGCCGGCAATCTGCAGCGCGTGCTCGACATCTATCGCGAGGCGGAAGGCAAAGGCATCACCCGCGCCGAGCTGGAGCAGGCCAAGAACAAGATCAACTCGCGCGTGGTCCTGTCCAGCGAGCGCCCGCGGGGCCGGTTGTTCAATCTCGGCGCCAACTGGACCCACCGCCGGGAATACCGCTCGGTGAAGGACGACCTGGACGCCGTCGACGCCGTCGATCTCGACCAGATCGCCGCCGTGCTGGCCCGGCACCCTCTCACCATCTCCACCACCGTGGCCATCGGCCCGCTCCCCTCGATTTCACCACCCCGCTAGGCATCTGGGCAATCGCGAGTGGCTGGGGCAAAGCGCTAGCGTGCCCCAGTACCAGAGGTCAGAAGTCAGAGGTCAGAAGTCAGAGGTCAGAGCGCCGGGCGGCTAGGGCAAAGCGGTAGCGTGGCCCAGTCTTCGTCCGTGTTCCCGCCTTCTGCCTTCATCCTTCTGCCTTCGCCCTTCATCCTTCTGCCTTCTGCCTTCAGTTTGCTTCTGCCTTCCTGCGTGGCTACATTTGACGGCGGAAGAGCTGTACCTGAAACGGCAACACGCGAACACCCTCCCATGCGCCCCCTCAGCAAGATCAGCGCGGACTGGTGGGACTACACCACCCTGGACCGCGGCATCCTGGATGACGCCGCCAGGCTCTCGGCCGACGACCTGGCGGGACTGGCCAGGCCCGGCTTCGACGTGAGGTTCTACGACACGGTTGAAGATTTCTACCTGGCCGAGGCCCTGGAATACATCACGGCCTGGCGCCAGGCGACCGAGTCGCAGCCGGCCGGCATCTGCGGGCCCATCGGCCCCACGGAGCAGCTTCCCCTGGTCGCCCGGCTGGTCAACGAGCTGGAGCTGGATCTGCGGCACGCTCATTTCTGGGGCATGGACGAGTGGGTTGTCGACGGCCGCGAAGCGCCCGAGGACTTTCCGCTCAGCTTCGCCCGCACCGACATGGAGCTGTGTTTCAACCGCATCCGGCCCGACCTGCGGATGCCCCGGGCCAACATTCACTTTCCCAAGGCCGACAGCCGCGAGTACCGCCAGAGCTTCAACCAGGCCCGCTGCATCGTGATGCAAGGCGGCCAGGGCGAGGTCAAGCACTGGGCCTTCAACGATCCGCCCAAGCGAGAGGGCAAGTATCGCGACCAGCCTCCTTCGCCGGAAGAGTACCGAAAGCTGACCACCCGCGTCGTCGATCTGCATCCCATGACGATCATCCAGAACGCCCGCACCTCGGGCGGCGGCGTGGTGACCAACGTGCCCACGCAGGCCGTGTCGGTCGGACCGGTGGAAACATGGCAGGCCGAGAAGGTCTCGATCTGGCACGCCGGCTGCCACGACAACCCTTTCGGCCTGCGGTTAACCGCGCTGATGATCTCCAAGCGAATCCCCGATTCGTCGGTGCCCATGTCGCTCTTGGCCGACCACCCGTCGGTGCAGTTCAATTTCCTGCGGTCCGGCGTCGGCACCTGCGAGCCGGAAATGCACTGACATGCTTGATCGAGCATTCGCGGTCGCCGCACATCCGGACGACATCGAGTTCGTCATGGCCGGCACGCTGATTCACTTGCGCGACGCGGGCCACGAGATCCACTACATGAACATCGCCAACGGCTGCTGCGGCTCGACCCAGCACGACCGGGCCACCGTGGCCCGCATCCGCCGCGACGAAGCCATGGAGGCCTGCCGCAGAATCGGCGCGGTGTTTCATGAGAGCCTGGTGAACGACCTGGAGATCTTCTACGACAAGCCGACGCTGGCCCGGCTGGCCTCGGTGATGCGCGAGGTGGCGCCTCGGATTCTGCTGATCCACGCGCCGGCCGACTACATGGAAGACCACACCAATGCCTGCCGGCTGGCGGTCACGGCCGCCTTTTGCCGCGGCATGCCGAACTTTCAGGTCGATCCGCCACGGCCCGCGGTCGACCAGCCAGTGACGCTGTACCATGCCCAGCCGCACGGCAATCGCACGCCGCTGGGCGAGCCGGTCCGGCCGGGCCTGTTTGTCGACGTCACCGATCGCCTGGACGGGAAGGCCCATATGCTGGCCGCCCACCAAAGCCAGAAACAGTGGCTCGACGAGAGCCAGGGACTCGACTCGTACATCCAGACCATGCGCGACCTGGGCCGCGAGGTCGGCCGCATGTCGGGCCGCTACGAATACGCCGAGGGCTGGCGCCGCCACCTGCACCTGGGCTTTTGCGGCCCCGACGACGACCCCCTCTCCGCCGCGCTGCCGGCCTACTCGTTCGCCGTCGGGCAATAGTGCGCGGAGAAGCCCCTCGTGAGCAAGCGACGGAGGTAGTACACTGGACGCGACGAAGCAAGGCAACTGTCGAAGCGAGTTGTGGCTCAAACGAGGAGGAAACGATGGACCGGCATGATCGAATCATCATCGACCCGAAGGTGCTGACGGGCAAGCCCATCGTGAAGGGCACTCGTTTGTCTGTCGAGTTCATCCTGGAGCTTTTGGGCGAACGCTGGACCCACGAACAAATCCTCAAGAGTTACCCTCAACTAACGGAAGAGGACATTTGGGCCGTACTCCAATATGCCGCCGAAGTGTTCAAGCAGGAGAAGGTCTACCCACTACCTGTATGACGGATGAGCAAGTTCCTGGCGAACGAAAACGTCCCTACCGAAGCCGTCGAACTAGCCCGCGAGAATGGGCTGGATGTGATATGGATCAAGGAAATCGTCCCTGGAGCCGACGACGATGCTGTTCTGGCTATCTCGCTGGCGGAGGGACGAGTGTTGGTCACATTCGACAAAGACTTCGGTGAAATGACGTTTCGTCAAGGGAAGCGGGCAACCAGTGGCGTCATCCTGTTGCGGCCCCGACTGCGCAACGCCGACTACATAGCCCAATTCATGCTGGCCGTGTTGACACAGCACTCCGTGTGGGAAGGCAACTTTTGCGTGGCCCGTGAAGGGCAGATGCGGCTTATTCCGTTGCCTGACTGATGCAGCCCGCGCTTCTCTGTACGCACTGGACCAGTTGCGGGACGCTCGCGGTTGGATAAGATGGGCATCTTTGATTAATCGGTCACCGACGACGGTCGCGCCTATAATGCCGTACGGCGTCGACTAGGCCAACCCACACGCAGTCTCCGAAATCCGATGCACACGCAACTGGCCGTTCTTGGAGGCGGACCGGGCGGCTATGCGGCCGCCTTCCTCGCTGCTGACCTGGGCATGGAAGTGGTCCTCATCGAAAACGAGCCACGCCTGGGCGGCACCTGCCTGCTCAAAGGCTGCATCCCCTCCAAGGCCCTCTTGCACGTGGCCAAGGTCATTAGCGAGGCACGCGAAATGACCGACTGGGGCGTCGTCTTCGGAAAGCCTCTGCTCGACGTCGATGCCATGCGGGCCCGCAAGGAAAAAGTGATCCAGACCCTCTCCAACGGCCTCAAGCAGGTCGCCAAACAGCGCAAGGTGCGGGTGCTCCAGGCCCGCGGCGTCTTCGAAGACTCGCAAACGCTGCGGCTGGAAGGGGGCGACCCGTCCGGCCGCGACGGCGACCGCCTTACCTTTGAGCACTGCATCCTGGCTACCGGCAGCCTGCCCGCAAAGATGGCCGCCTTCGATCTGCCGACCGACCGCGTCATGGACTCGACCTCCGCCTTGGAGCTGCCCGACATACCCGAAAGCCTGCTCGTGGTCGGCGGCGGATACATCGGGCTGGAAATGGGGACCGTCTATGCCGAGCTGGGGACCAAGGTCACCGTCGTCGAGCTCACCGGCGGCCTGCTGCCCGGCGCCGACCGCGACCTGGTCAAGCCCTTGCACGCCCGGCTCAAGCACCTGTTTGAGGCGATCTTGCTGGATACCAAGGTCGAGTCGCTCGCCGATAAGGGAAGCGAGATCGAAGTGCTCTTCAAAGGACCCGACGGCCCACGCCGCCAGCGGTTCAGCCGCGTTCTGGTTTCGGTCGGCCGCCGCCCGAACAGCGGCGGAATCGGTTTGGAGAACACCAAGGTGAAGCTCGACCAGCGGGGTTTCGTGCTCATCGACCGGCAGCAGCGCACCGACGATCCGCACATCCTGGCCATCGGCGACGTGGCGGGCGAACCGATGCTGGCCCACAAGGCGACGCACGAAGGCAAAGTGGCCGTCGAAGCCTTGCACGGCGGCACCGCCGAGTTCGATGCACTGGCCATCCCGGCCGTCGTCTTTACCGACCCCGAACTGGCGTGGGCGGGCCTCACCGAGGAGCAGGCCAAGAGCGAGGGTCGCGAGGTGGAAGTGGCCCGCTATCCTTGGGCGGCCAGCGGCCGGGCCCAGTCGCTGGGACGGACCGAAGGCCTGACCAAGCTGGTCGTCGATCCGGCGACCGAACGGGTGTTGGGCATCGGACTGGTAGGTCCCGGCGCCGGCGAGCTGGTTGCCGAAGGCGTTCTGGCGATCGAGATGGGCTGCACCGTCCGCGACATGACCGAGTCGATCCATCCCCACCCCACGCTCAGCGAGACGCTGGGGGCGGCCGGCGAGGTCTATCTCGGCGTGGCTACCGATCTTTACAAGCCGCGGCGCGCTGGGCAGCATGCCTGAATATGCGGCGGTGGTGGTCGGCCCTTGCACTTTACGACCGGCCGGCAATCGTGAATAATACCTGGCAACGAAATCTAGCGCAAGCCGCCGTGCTGCAAAGGTTTTCGATCGTTCCAGCCGCACTCGCCTCCCCCCGACAGGTGCCGCCGGCTCGCTGCCAGTGGCCGGAAGGCGTTGGCTTGCCAGACGAGCCTGGCTCGCTACGAACAGCGGCCGGCGGCCCTTAAATTGCAATACACTGCCGATTCCTCCAGGGAGCTTCTCCGATGGCCCAGGCTGAAACCATTTCCGTCAGCGGCGATACCGATCCGGCCGAAACGGCGGAATGGCTGGAGTCGCTCGAGTATGTCTTGGAAGCCAAGGGACCCGACCGGGTCAAATACCTGCTGGCGATGCTCGACAAGACGGCCTTCCGTCACGGCGTCGAGCCGCCGTTCGCCATCAACACGCCGTACATCAATACGATCCCGGTCGATCAGCAGCCCCCCTATCCGGGCAGCCGCGAGATCGAGCGGCGAATCAAGAGCATCATCCGCTGGAACGCCATGGCCATGGTGGTGCGGGCCAACCGCGAGCAGCACGGCATCGGCGGACACATTTCGACCTACGCCTCGGCCGCCACGCTCTACGAAGTGGCCTTCCACCACTTCTTCCGCGGCAAGGCGAACGACTACTCCGGCGACCAGATTTATTTCCAGGGGCACGCCTCGCCCGGCATTTACGCGCGGGCCTTTCTCGAAGGGCGCCTCACGGAGCAGCAGCTCGTCAACTTCCGCCAGGAGCTGGCCGAAGGAGGAGGGCTGTCCAGCTACCCGCATCCCTGGCTGATGCCTGCCTTCTGGGAGTTTCCGACCGTGTCGATGGGCCTGGCGCCGATCATGGCCATCTACCAGGCCCGCTTCAACAAGTACCTGGCCGACCGCGGCATCAAGGACACCAGCGGCCAGCACGTCTGGGCCTTCATCGGCGACGGCGAGTGCGACGAGCCGGAAACCCTGGGCGCCATCACGCTCGCCTCGCGCGAAAAACTCGACAACCTGATCTTTGTCATCAACTGCAACTTGCAGCGGCTCGACGGGCCGGTCCGCGGTAACGGCAAGATCATCCAGGAGCTGGAGGGCATCTTCCGCGGCGCCGGTTGGAACGTGATCAAGGTCATCTGGGGCGACGACTGGGACCCGCTCTTGGCACAGGACAAGAACGGCCTGCTGATGCAGCGGATGGGCGAAGTCGTCGACGGTGAGTACCAGAAGTACACCGTCATGCCCGGCAGCTACATCCGCGAAAACTTCTTCGGCAAGTATCCGGAGCTGGAAGAGATGGTCAGCCATCTCTCCGACGAAAAGCTGAAGAAGATGCGCCGCGGCGGCCACGACCCGGAAAAAGTCTACGCCGCATACAAGGCCGCCTTCGAAAGCCAGGGCCGGCCGACCGTCATCCTGGCCAAGACGATCAAGGGCTACGGGCTGGGCGAGGCGGGCGAGGGCCGCAACGTCACGCATCAGAAAAAAGAGTACAACGAGGCCGAGCTGCGCGAGTTCCGCAGCCGCTTCGGCATCCCCATCTCGGACGAAGAAGTGGCCAAGGCCCCGTTCTACCGGCTGCCCGACGACAGCGCCGAGATGCGGTACCTGCGGGCGCGCCGCGAGGAACTGGGCGGCTACGTGCCCAGCCGCGTGGTCGAGGCGCCGCGGATCGAAGTGCCACGGATCGATCAGTTCGCCGAGTCGCTCACCAGCAGCGGCGAGCGCGAGGTCTCCACCACGATGGCCTTCGTCAAACACTTCAGCCGCTTGCTCAAGAACAAGGCCATCGGCAAGTACATCGTGCCCATCGTCCCCGACGAGTCGCGCACCTTCGGCATGGAGCCGCTCTTCCGCCAGTGCGGCATCTATGCCCACACCGGCCAGTTGTACGAGCCGGTCGATTCCGAGCTGCTCCTCTACTACCGCGAGGCCAAGGACGGCCAGATCCTGGAAGAAGGCATCACCGAGGCCGGATCGATGTCGTCGTTTATCGCGGCCGGCACCGCCTATGCCACGCATGGGATCAACATGCTCCCCTTTTTCATCTTCTATTCGATGTTCGGCTTCCAGCGGATCGGCGACCTGATCTGGGCCGCCGCCGATGCCCGCACCAAGGGCTTCCTGCTGGGCGGCACCGCCGGCCGCACCACGCTCAACGGCGAAGGCCTGCAGCACCAGGATGGCCACAGCCACCTGTTCGCCTCCGCTTTTCCCACCGTGCGTTCGTACGATCCGGCCTACGCCTACGAAACGGCCGTGATCGTGATGGACGGCTTGCGGCGGATGTACGAGGACCTCGAAGACTGCATGTATTACATCACGCTCCACAACGAAAACTACCTGATGCCCGCCATGCCCGAAGGCGTCGAGGAAGGCATCGTCCAGGGCATCTACCAGGTGGCCTCCGTCGATGCCGGCTCGAAGCGGCCGCGGGTGCAACTGTTCGGCTCCGGCGCCATCCTCCGCGAGGCCTTGCGGGCGCAGAAGATCCTGGCCGACAAGTACCAGGTCTCCAGCACCGCCTGGAGCGTCACCAGCTACACGCAGCTCAGCCGCGACGCCCGCGCCGCCGAGCGCTGGAACCTGTTGCACCCGGCCGAAAAGCCGCGGCAGGCATACATCCAGCAGGTTCTCGCCGGGCACGACCAGCCCGTCATCGCCAGCTCCGACAACGTGCGGGCCGTCGCCGAGCAAGTCGCCCCCTGGATCCCCGGCGGCCTGACCGCCCTGGGCACTGATGGCCTCGGCCGCAGCGACCTGCGCCCTCGCCTCCGCCGCCACTTCGAGGTGGATGCCGAGACCATCGTGCTGGCCGCGCTGGATCGCCTGGCAGACCAGGGACAGGTCGAGCAGAAAAGGGTCGCCCGCGCCATCGGCGAGCTGGGAATCGACCCGGACAAGATCGATCCGATGAAGGCCTGACGCACAAAAAGGGAAACAGCCACGATGGCCATCGAATTCAAGCTGCCCGACCTCGGTGAAGGGATCGACTCCGGCGACATCGTCAGTGTGCTGGTGAGCGAAGGCGACGAGATCGAGGCCGATCAACCCGTGCTCGAAGTCGAAACCGGCAAGGCCACCGTCGAGCTCCCCTCGCCGCATGCCGGCCGCGTGACAAAAATCCACGTCAAGCCCGGCGAAAGCGTGCAGGTGGGCGGCCTGCTGATGTCGATCGACGCGGCCGTAGAAGCCGCCGAGCCGGCCGCCAAGAAGAAGCCATTCGCAGGCAAGGCCGAGACCAAACCGGGCAAACCCGCTAAGCCGGCAGCCAAGCCAACCGAGCCGCGCGAATCTGACACGGACGAGGAACCCCAGGCCGAGGACGAGTCGGACCGCGAAGGCGATGCCCAGCCGGCCGCCAAACCCAAGTCAAAGACCGCGGCCAAAGCGCCGCGCAAAGACGAGGAAGAGGCCCGGCCCGCGGCCGAATCGACCAACGGCGGCCCCGCGCGAACCGCCGCCCCCGAAAAATCGGCCGAGTCGGCGGTCGCCGCGCCGGCCGGACCATCCACCCGCCGCCTGGCGCGCGAGCTGGGCGTCGATCTGACCCGCGTGGCCGGCACCGGGCCGCAAGGCCGCATCACGGAGGACGACGTCAAGAAGGCCGTCCGGCAATCGGCGGCGGCGGCCGCGGCGCCGGCCAAGAAGGCGCTGCCGGGCGCCGTGCCGGGCCGGGACAACTGGGGCAGCATCCAGACCCAGCCGCTCTCCCGGATTCGCCGCACGATCGCCAAGAACATGGCCCGCTCGGCTTCCACGATTCCGCACGTCACCAACTTCGACGACGCCGACATCACCGAGCTGGAACGGATCCGCAAGGGGAGCATGGCCGACTACGTCGGAGACGAAGTCAAGCTGACGATGATGGCCTTCGTGATCAAGGCGGTGGCGGCCTCGCTCAAGCTGCACCCGGTGATCAATGCCTCGCTCGACCTGGACAACGGCCAGGTGATCTACAAGGACTACGTCCATGTCGGCGTGGCGGTCGATACCGAGCGAGGCCTGGTGGTGCCGGTGATGCGCGACGTCGACCGCTTGACGATCCCGCAGATCGCCCAGTTGCTCACCGAGATGGCCGACAAGGCCCGCGCCAACCAGATTAGCATGGAAGACATGCGCGGCGGCACTTTCACGATCAGCAACCTGGGCGCGATCGGCGGCAGGTATTCCACGCCGATCATCAACTATCCCGAAGTGGCCGTCCTGCTTCTGGGCCGCAGCCGCAAGCTGCCGGTGGTGGTCGATGACGACGACATCCAGGTTCGCTTGATGATGCCCTTGAGCTTGTCCTACGACCACCGTCTCGTCGACGGCGCCGCCGCCGCCCGTTTCCTCAACGAGGTCAAGACCTTCCTGCAGGTCCCCGGCCGCTTACTATTGGCCACGTAGTTCGTACCGCCCCCATTCATCGGGTCCGTAAAGTAGCCCTCACGCTCCGCGTGAGGCAGCTCCTTCGTACCAACCCGATTCATCGGGTCCGTTGCTCGCGTCGTTCGTCGTGCCGCTGGTTAGCCCGCGAAGCGTTCCGACAGTCCATAGCCGGGCGGCGTAAGCCCCCGGTTGCCTCGTGTCGTTCGTCGTGCCGCTGGTTAGCCCGCGCAGCGGGCGCTAGTCAATAGCCGGGCGGCGCAAGCCCCCGGTTGCCGTTCCAGCAGTCCCTTTCAGCCCCCGAACGGGGGCGACAGTACGCCTCGGGTGCGGGCCCCGAACCATCTTGTCCTCCTCCGCCCCGAAGGTGGCCAAAACATGTCAGCCCAGGGCAACGCCCTGCGGACGGCAACGACCTCAAAACCCTCGTAGACCGATGTCTCAGCATCGGTCCTTGGTGTGGTCCACTCGCTCCGCGAGTGGTCTTCCT
>JBBDNX010000744.1:0-1907 GCA_040877345.1 Pirellulales bacterium | reverse complement strand
CCTCGATCTCGTGCTGGATTTCGTGGAAGCGCTTGCCGGCGGCGGGGCGGTCGGCCTTCGCGACGCCGCCCAGCGCCTTCTGGGCGGCTTTCATGCGGCCGCTCTTGGCCCCCAGGAACTCGATGCGGGCCACCTCCAAGGCCGCCGGATCGGCCACGCGGTCCAATGCCGATCGGGCGGCCGCAAGCAGTTGGTCCAGGTCCGCCAGGAAATCAGCGAGTGGCACGTGCGTGGGCCCAGCTCTATCCGGCGCTCAGAACCTCTTTAACCTGGGCCACTACGCCATCGAAGCCCGCCGGATCGGCCACGGCCATTTCGGCCAGCGTCTTGCGGTCCAGCTCGATGCCGGCTTTGGCCAGGCCGTTGATGAACTCGCTGTAGCGGAGGCCTCGCTCGCGGACGGCGGCGTTGATGCGGATGATCCACAAGCGGCGGAAGTCGCGTTTGCGTGCCCGGCGATCGCGGAAGGCGTACACGCCGGCGCGGACCAGCGTCTCCTTGGCCGTCCGCAGCAAGCCGCCGCGGCCGCCCCGGTAACCCTTGACCTTTTTGAACAGACGCTTTTTGGCCTGGGTCCGGGCCGCGCCCTTCATCGATCTCATTGGTGTTTACCTCTCGCCAATCGCAGCCCACGCCAGCGATCAGTAGCTGTTGCCGCAGAGCGATTTCTTGATCCGCTTGGCTTCCAGCGGATTGACCGTGGTGGTCCCGCGCAGGTTCCGCCGCCGTTTCTTGCTCATGCCGGCCGCCAGGTGGCTGGTGCCCGCGTGCCGGTGCTTGACTTTGCCGGTCGCCGTCACGCGGAACCGCTTTTTGGTGCCTTTATGGGTCTTTTGCTTGGGCATGGCCGCCGCCTGGTCTCCCGCTCGCCAAATTTGAGAAACCGGCATTATAGATCTCCAGCCGGTTTCGGGAAGGGGAGCATGGGCTGCATTTTCGGTCTGCAGGGCCGGCCGCTGAGACACCAAGCCGACCCGCCGGCTGCCGGCCTGCGGGCGAGCAACTCAGCATGGATCTGCCGACGAGACTGGCTGAGCTCGAGCCGCGGCTCATCGCCGAAGCGCGGTTTCTCCACGACAAGCTGCGGACGAGATCGAAATCGGACTGAGAAGGACCGCTTTAACGATAACGGCCATCTTCAAACCGCTCAGGGCATCTTCGGCCGACGTGGGGGAATTCTTTCGTCACCGGCCTCGCTTGTCGCGGCCGCCGCCCGGAACTTCTCAGGCAGTTGCACGTCGAGCTCCTGAACCAGGAAGGCATGGCCGTCGGCCAGCTCCTCGATCGTCTTCGACGTGGGGGTCCCGGCGCCGTGGCCCGCGCTGGTCTCAATGCGGATCAGGGCCGGCTGCGTTCCCGCCTGGGCCGCCTGCAGCGCGGCCGCGAACTTGAAGCTGTGGCCGGGGACCACGCGGTCGTCATGGTCGGCGGTGACAATGAACGTGGCCGGGTACGCGACCCCCGGCTTGAGATTGTGCAGGGGCGAATACGCATACAGCGACTTGAACTGTTCGGGGTCGTCCGACGAGCCGTACTCGGAGACCCAGGCCCAGCCGATCGTGAATCTCTGGAACCGCAGCATGTCCATCACTCCCACCCCCGGCAGGGCGGCACCGAACAGCTCCGGCCGCTGTGTCATGCAGGCCCCCACCAGCAGGCCGCCGTTGGAACGGCCCGAGATGGCCAGCTTGTCGCTCGACGTGTATCGCTGGGCCACCAGGTATTCGGCGGCGGCGATAAAGTCGTCGAAGACATTCTGCTTCAAGGCCTTCCTTCCCAGCTCGTGCCACTGGGTGCCGTACTCGCCGCCGCCCCGCAAGTTGGGCATGGCGAACACGCCGCCCATCTCCAGCCAGACGATGCGGCCCACGGAAAAGCTGGGCGTCATCGAGATGTCGAAGCCGCCG
>JBBDNX010000743.1:0-1914 GCA_040877345.1 Pirellulales bacterium | reverse complement strand
CGAAGCTGACTGACCGGGTGTCGGTTCACTATCGTGGCAAGTTGATCGACGGCACGGAGTTCGAGAATTCGTATGATGGGGGGCAACCGGTGGAATTGCCGATCCAGGACTTCATCCCGGGCTGGAAGGAAGCCTTGCCCCTGATGCGGGAGGGGGACAAATGGGAGCTGGTGGTGCCTTCGCGACTTGCCTTCGCGGACCAAGGCGATCCACGGACCAAGATCATCGGCCCGAACGCCACGCTGTTGTACGAGATTGAACTGGTGGCAGTCGTCAGCGGCACACCCAGGTGAGCGGCTCAGTAGAGCGGTTGGCGAGCGGAATGGATGAGGCGCCGTGTGGGGACGAGCGGTGCGTAATGGAGGCAAAGCGATGCCCTTTTTAGGAGAAGAGCCGGCCTGTTATCCGGAGGATCTGCTGACCGGTTTCGGCGCGGACAACGGCGAGCGGCGTTGGTGGGTACTGCACACCAAGGCGCGTCAGGAAAAGAGCGTGGCCCGGCAGTTGTTGGATTTCGAGATTCCGTTCTACTTGCCGCAGGTCGAAAAGACGTCGGTGTACCGGGGGCGGAAGCGGTCGGCGTTCATACCGCTGTTCACCGGCTACGTGTTCCTGTACGGCACGGAGCAGGACCGGTTCCGCAGCCTGACGACCAACCGCATCGCGCAGGTGTTGAGCGTCGTCGACGAGTCGGAGCTGTACAACGACCTGAGGCAGGTCTGGCAGTTGATTGCCGCCAAGGCGCCGTTGACGGTGGAGAGCCGGCTGGAACCGGGACAGCGGGTGCGCGTGCACTCGGGCGCGTTGATGGGGGTCGAGGGGACGGTCGTCTCGAGGCGAAAGAAGTGCCGGCTGCTGGTGGCGGTGCACCTGTTGCAGCAGGGCGTCTCGGTGGAAATCGACGATTTCCTGCTCGAGCCACTGGACTGAAGGCAGAAGGCAGAGACGCGCAAGCGGACTTCGTGCCGGCTGTTGCGTGTCCTATGCCCTTGCCTCTTCCCGCGTCAGTAGTCCTGCGATCGGCGTGAGCTTTCGAATCGCTCGTAGGCCTGCTGGACGCGGGTCGATTCGTGCATTGTCCCACCGGAGTCGCCAACCGGCCGGAACAGCCTGCGCCGCAGTGCGCCTTCGTCGCCCTCGTAGAGGGGCGGCTCGTCACCGGGTGATGCATCCGGATCGTGCATCGGGTCGGTGCCCGGCAGGGGGGGGAACGGAGGCTCGTCATACGGCGCGGTCTGGACGCTTGGCAGCGGAACCGTCTCGACCCGCTCCGGCGGCGCGGGCTCCATGAAGGGTCCGATCAGGTCGCACGGCGGGCACTCAGCCGGCCAGGGCCTCCAGCAGGTGGGGTAGTAGCCGAAGCACAGGGTGTCGGGGTAAGCAACGCAGTCGGCAGCGCAGGCATAGCCACAGGCCTCGCGGCGGGCCGCCGACATGCAGCCGCCGGCCGGAAGGGCCAGCATGGCCAGCAGCCAGGGGACCGCCCATGCCAGCGGTCGGCGGCCGGTCGTCGGTCGGTGACGAGCAACGGGTATCGAACGTTGCATGGAAATCCTTTGCCTATTAAAAAGCCTGCGGCGCGAGCAATCGTTCATCGACGGCAGATTGACTCGGATCGATCCATCACTCATCTAGTCCGATTAAAAGCCTCCGCCGCCGCCGAAACCGCCGAACTGGTTGCCGCGGTGGAAGAAGCGGTAGAACTGCACCGACCGACCGCCCAGCAGGGCAAATCCGAACACCCGCTCGGCCGGGGCGGTCAGCTTGCTGATGAACGTGTCGGCGCTCACCAGGCGGTCGGCATCCACGAACAGGCGGTCGCCCGGCATGATCTGGTAGTTGGTGCTCGTGTTGGCTCGCTGGGTAATGCCGTGCCAATCGACGGGCAGGATCTGATCGCAGCCGGCGCCATAC
>JBBDNX010000742.1:0-10462 GCA_040877345.1 Pirellulales bacterium | reverse complement strand
AGGGCTCGGGCGAGTTCCTGCTCTGGGAATTCCCGCTGGCCTTCTGGATGGAGCAACATGGCTACGACGTCTCGTACATCTCGAACATCGACACGCACCTTCTCGGCGGGCTCGTGCTTTTTGCGCTTCAGTTCGTGATCGTCGCAAACTTCAATGCCATGGCGGAAGCGGTGCGCTCAATCGGGATACATCCCGGACTGGTCATTGCCGGAACGATGTTTCTTTCGCTCCTCGCGACCGCGTCGGCCGTTGGAATGTGGCTTGGACGCAAATGGGGATGGTGGCTGGCGGCCTTCTACTATGCGTACAGCGTCTTCCGTAATGCGTCGGCGGTGGCAATGTTCGCTTCGATGTCCGATGAAGTCGAGGCTGACGGCCGCGACCCAGCCCACTACTTGGTCAAACATGGCGTCCGTGTTTTCGTTCACTTGCTGTTGTTCTTCTACTTTTTCAAGGGAAACGTCCTTGAATTCTTCGGCATGCAGTCGGTCGGCAAAGCAAAAGCCATCAGCATCATCGTCGCCATTTGCACCGCGATTACGCTGGCAGCGACGGCCGTCAATCTTCTTTCCGAATGACTGAGCAGGACGAAGCCGGCGTTCGTCCGCGCATGGCACTGGTCGCCATAACCGGTGGTATCGCGCTCGGCTGCCTGCCGTACCTGCTGGCTGACCCTGTGCACTGTGATGGGCGCCGACCTCCTTCGCCGCGACTACATCGGCAAGTTCTGACTTCCTGCCATAACTCTCCCATCAGTGTGGTCACTCGCCCCGCGAGTGGTTCTTCGTTTCGGCCCACTTGGTGGTCCCTCGTCTCCTAGCTCTTTTATGTCTTCTGCCTGAGCTGCAAGTCCGCCTCCGGCGGACCTTCTGACCTCTGCCCTCTGCCCTCTGACTTCTGGCCTCTGACCTCTGACTTCTGCCTTCTGCCTTCCTCCTTTCCCCTCGCCTTGCGAATTTTCGCGCGTTCTGCGATGCTCCGTCCTGCTTGCCCAGGCACCAGGCGACTGTTTCAAGGAGGGTCCGCGAAATGAGCGTAGGGACGCGCAGCCGGCGAGAAACCGAGGCCGCACCTCGTGCCGCTGTCGAGGGCGCGCCGCTCGAAGAGGTGCTGGCAGAGTTGTACGCAAGGCAACTGGCGATTGATCCGGACAACCAGTATTTGCGGGGGCACGGCAGCCGGGCGAGCATTGCCAACCAAGTCCGCACGTTTGACTGGTATCGCCCGCATCTTCCCGACGGGGGCACGGTGCTCGACTGGGGGTGCCATCATGCGCCCGACAGTTGCCTGCTCCGCGCCCGCTTCGGCGAGCGGCTCCAACTGCACGGTTGCGACCTCGTCGATTCCGACCGCTTCCAGTGCTTTCACGCGTTCGCGGGCTTCTCCTATGAGCAACTGCGCGACGTCTCGGGCCTCCCCTATCCGTCCGACTTTTTCGACGTGGTGATCGGCTCCGGGGTGCTGGAGCACGTGGCCATGGATTACGAGTCGCTGAAGGAGCTGTACCGCATCCTCAAGCCGGACGGCTTGCTGGTGCTGTCTTACCTGCCGAACTGGCTTGCCGTGCAGGAGTGGGTCAGGCGAGTGATCCAAAAGAGCGAGTTCCACCGCCGCCTGTACGCCATGGCCGAGACCAAGCAGCTCTTGAAGCGATCTGGCTTTTATCCTTTCGCCGCTCGCTACCACACTTTCTTCTGGGAGCGGCTGCTGGCCAGGGCAGGCCTGCCCCGCGACGGCCGAGCCGCCCAGCTCGCGGCCACGCTGCTGCCGGTCCAAATCTTCAGTTCCACCCTCTGTTTCATGGCCCGCAAGGTGATCATGATGTGACCAAAACAGGAGTCAGGAGGCAGAAGTCTTGCCGGTCCCATTCTGCCCGAACAGGCCACCGGTTTTCTGCGGGCGATTAACCCATATCGGGCTCCCGGCTATCGGTCCTATTTGGCATCGTTGTGCCGCGCTGGTGTTGCTTCACCGCTTGCCGCAACAGAAACTCGATCTGCCCGTTCACGCTGCGCAACTCCTGCTGCGCCCACCGGTCCAGAGCCTCGTAGAGCGCCGGATCCAGCCGCAACAGAAACGTTTTGCGCTCTTTCATGACGCAAGGCCTGCCTTTCTCGTCCGAACCTGCCTTCTCGTCCGAATCGGACCCGGCGTCAAGTGTAGAGCGTACCGGTATTAATGACCGGGTGCGCTTCGGCCTCGCCGCAGAGCACTACCAGCAGGTTGCTCACCATGGCCACCTTGCGATCGTTGTCCAGCTCGACCACTTGTTTCTCAGCCAGATCGTGCAGGGCCATCTCCACCATGCTCACCGCCCCATGCACGATTTTCTGGCGGGCCGCGATCACCGCTTCAGCTTGTTGCCGGCGTAGCATCGCGCCGGCGATCTCGGGCGCATAGGCCAGGTGCGTCAGGCGAGCCTCTTCGACCATCACGCCTGCCTTGGTCAGCCGGGCCTGGAGTTCTTTTTGCAACGTGCTGGAGACCTCGTCGAGGCCGCTGCGCAACGTAGTCTCGCCTTCTTCACCATGATCGTAAGCGTATTCGTTGGCCAGGTGCCGCACCGCCGACTCGCTCTGGATCTTCACGTAATCGTGATAGTTGTCCACGTCGAACGAGGCTTGCGCCGTATCGGCAATATGCCACACCAGCACGGCGGCAATCTCGATCGGGTTGCCGCGCTTGTCGTTTACTTTCAGCCGCTGGCTTTCCAGGTTCCGCGTGCGGAGGGAAAGCTTCGTCTTGGTCATGAATGGGTTCGTCCAAAAGAACCCGCTCTCGCGCACCGTGCCGATGTACGTTCCAAACAGTGTGAGCACGCGCGCCTCGTTGGGCTGCAAGGTAAAATGCCCGACAAGCATGATCGCGCCGGCAATCAAGAGCGGAATGGTAACAACGAGACCCAGCGCTCCGGCGCCGTCGGTATGCGCGGCGGCAATCAAGCCAACGATCGACAGCCCGACGCCGCCCAACAGCAGCCCCAAGTTCAGCCCCAGCATGCGCCAACCGCTCGTCACCTGGATGACTTTTTCTGTCGTCATAGCATGTTCCCTAAGGAAGGTGTGTTATCGAAGTGATATCACTATGATATTCGGTTGCCAAACCGGAATCTTGGGAAGATCTGCCCTCTGACCCCTGGACCTCTCCCTCAGCGGCTCCGCGCAAGTCCCATGACGGCCCAGGCGCTGCCGGCACCGGTGATCGGGATGAGACTTTTCGAACCCTCGCCTCCGGGTTTGGTCGGCCGCGACGTCATCGGCCAGGAGCCATCGTCGCGCTGCGTCTGGATCAGAAAGGCGTGGGCGCGGTCGACCGAGGGATCGCCGGTCGTCAACTCCGCCAGCACCGGCTCGTCCACGGCAAAGCCGCGCTGCTTCGCCTCGCGCATCGACCAGACCACCAGGCCCGCATGGTGGCACGAGACGCAGTTATGCTCGTTCTTCCAGGCCAGCGCGTCTTTGACCAGAAAGGCAAGGCCGCGATCGACCGCGGCACTGACGTCGGCCGGCTGCGAGGCGGGTTCGTCTGCAAGTGCAGTTCCTGACGAGGCCAACAAGCTCAGGGCCGCGACGAGGGATCGCATATCGGAGATTCCAGACTTGCTTGGGTTGAAAATCGTAACGCCACCGCCGGGATGGACAAGACACGTTGAGCGTACCCGGCCGTTCTTCGCCGTACAACGCCCTTGTCACGGGTGGCGAGCCAACTCATCCGGCCATAGAATGACCAGGCAGACTGACAGCGAGTGGCCGTCAAGGAGGTGCTGCGATGCCGGACTCGAGGGGCCCGAACCGACGCGATTTCCTGCGGCATTCGGTCGGCGGAGGTTTCGCCCTGGGCGGCCTGCTGGGACTGGGACTCGACCTGCGGGCGGCCCAGGCCGAGACGGGCCGCTTCAAGTTCGCCAATACCCGCGAGGTGCCCAGCGTCTGCCCATACTGCGCGGTTGGCTGCGGCCAGCTCGTCAGCGTCCGCGGCGGCAAGATCGTCAACATCGAAGGCGATCCCGAAAGCCCGATCAGCCGGGGCACGCTCTGCCCGAAGGGGGCCGCCACCTACCAGCTCGCCGTCAACCCGCTCCGCGTAACCCGGGTGTGGCACCGCGCGCCGGGGGCCACCGACTGGGACAAGACCAAGACGCTCGACTGGGCCATGAACCGCATCGCCGAGCTGGTCCAGACAACGCGCGACCCTACCTTCCGCGAGGAGTGGGAGACCGCGGATGAATCAGGAAAGCCGGTGAGGAAAAAGGTGAACCACACGCTCGCCATCGCCTCACTGGGCGGCGCGACCAACGACAACGAGTGGAACTACGTGCACTGCAAGCTGATGCGGGCCCTGGGCGTGGTCTATCTCGAAAACCAGGCCCGGATATGACACAGCGCCACCGTGCCCGGTCTGGGCACTTCGTTCGGCCGAGGCGGCGCCACCACCTTCGCCATGGACATGCAGCATGCCGACTGCATCCTGATCATGGGGTCGAACATGGCGGAGTGCCACCCGGTCGCCTTCC
Organism: Pirellulales bacterium; assembly: GCA_040877345.1. Classification (GTDB taxonomy): domain Bacteria; phylum Planctomycetota; class Planctomycetia; order Pirellulales; family JAICIG01; genus JBBDNX01. The sequence goes on along the minus strand of JBBDNX010000742.1, from coordinate 5,949 downwards.
GCTGGGTCATGCAGGCCAAGACGCGGGCCGCCGACCCGGCCGCTCTGATCCACGTCGACCCCCGCTTCACCCGCACTTCGGCCATGGCCGACATCTACGCGCCGCTGCGGGCGGGCAGCGACATTGTGTTCCTCGGCGCCTTGATTCGGCACGTGCTGGAGCAGCACGCGCCGATCTTCGCCAAAGCCGAGCGCGACCTCACGGCCCGCGAGCGGTTCTTCCGCGACTACCTGGTCCACTACACCAACGCCGCTACGCTGATTGCCGACGATTTTCAGGACACCGAAGAGCTGGACGGCCTGTTCTCCGGCTTCGACGCGGACAAGCGGAAGTACGACCCGACGAAATGGCGCTACGAGTCCGAGCCCCCCGCGGAAGCCCCCGAAGAGGTTACCGGCGAGCCGGGCGAGGGCCGGCCGGAGTCGTTCGCCGCCCGGGTGGCCAAGCTGGTCGGGCCGCGGCCCACAGAGGACCCGTCGCTCGAACACCCCCGCTGTGTGTTCCAGATCCTGCGCCAGCACTACGCGCGGTACACGCCGGAGTTGGTGCAGCAGGTGTGCGGCACGCCGCCCGACACGTTCCTGCGGGTCGCCCGGACGCTCGTGGACAACGCGGGGCCGGACCGCACCGGCGCCATCTGCTACGCGGTCGGCTGGACGCAGCACACGACCGGCGTGCAGACGATCCGGGCCGCCTCGATCCTGCAGCTCCTGCTGGGAAACATCGGCCGGGCGGGCGGCGGCATCCTCGCCCTGCGCGGCCACGCCAGCATCCAGGGCTCGACCGACATTGCCACGCTCTATAACCTGCACCCCGGCTACCTGGCCGCCCCCAGTGCGCTGGCCAAGCACGACACGCTGGTCGACTACATCGATACCGAGACGACGCCTACGTCGTACTGGTCGAACTTCCCCAGGTTCATCGTCAGCCAGCTCAAAGCCTGGTTCGGCGACGACGCCACGACGGACAACGATTATGCCTACGACTACCTGCCCAAGAGCGTGGGCGACCATTCGCACCTGCCGATGTTCGTGGCCATGCACGAGGGCAAGATCAAGGGCTTTTTCTGCATTGGCCAGAACCCGGCGGTGGGCGGCCAGAATGCGTCGTTCCAGCGCGAGGCCCTGGCCAGGCTCGACTGGCTGGTGGTCCGCGACCCCTATGAGACGGAGACCGCCACCTTTTGGAAGGACTCGCCCGAGGTGAACAGCGGCAAGCTCAAGACCAAGGACATCGACACCGAGGTCTTTTTCCTGCCGGCCGCCGCCGTCCCGGAGATGGAGGGGAGCTTCACCAACACCCAGCGGCTGGTCCAGTGGCACCACAAGGCCGCCGATCCGCCCGACGACGCCCGCTCCGACATCTGGTTCACCGTCCACCTGGGCCGCCTGCTCCGCGAGCGATACGCCGGCAGCAGACTGCAGCGCGACCGGCCCATCCAGGCGCTGGTGTGGAATTACGTCGACGAGCGCGCCAACGCCGATTGGCGGATCAAGGACGAACCGTCGGCCGAGCTGATCCTCAAGGAAATCAACGGCTACGAGTGGACCGAGAACAAGCCGCTTGAGGGGAAGCCGTTGGCGTCGTTCGGCGAGCTAGCCGACGACGGTTCGACCGCGTGCGGGGCCTGGATTTACAGCGGCATCTTCGCCCCCACCGCGGAACATCCCGGCGGCCACAACCACGCCGCCAATCGCAGCGGCGACGACTGGGTGGCGCTGGGCTGGGGCTTCGCCTGGCCGGCCAACCGCCGGCTGATGTACAACCGCGCCTCGGCCGATCTGCAAGGCGAGCCCTGGCCCAAGGAAGGCCGGCTGGCCCGCGAACATGCCCAGGCAGGCGGCCCCGCGATGCGCGGCTACGTCTACTGGGACGCCGCCGCCAAGCGGTGGTCCGGACTCGACGTGCCCGACTTCGTGCTGACCAAGCCGCCCACCGCAAAGGCACAGTCCGACGGCGTGGGCCTCGATTACCACAGCGGCACCGATCCCTTCATCATGAAGGCAGACGGCAAGGGGTGGCTTTTTGTGCCGCAGGGCCTGGTCGATGGGCCCCTGCCGGCGCACTACGAGCCCTACGAGTCGCCGGTGCGCAACGCCGTTTATCGGCAACAAACCAATCCGGCGGCGCTGGTGTGGGACATTCCCGGCAACGCCTACGCCAAGGTGGCCGACCCGGATTATCCGCACGTGCTCTCGACCTACCGGCTCACCGAGCATCACACCGCCGGCGCGATGACCCGCTGGCTGCCTTGGCTGGCGGAGCTTCAGCCCGAGCTGTTCTGCGAGATGAGTCCCGAGCACGCCCAGGAACTTGGCGTCGAGAACACCGGTTGGGTGCGGATCGCCACTCCCCGCGGCTCGATCCGGGCCAGGGCGCTGGTGACCGGCCGCATCCGCCCCTACCGCCTCAAGGACCGATCGGTGCACCACGTGGGCCTTCCCTGGCACTGGGGTTACAAGGGCGTGAGCACAGGCGACGTGGCCAACGATCTGTCGGCCCTGGTGGGCGACCCGAACGTCACCATCCACGAGGCGAAGGTCTTTGTCTGCAACGTGATCAAGGAGTGACGGGCTTTCCGGAGAAACGCCATGGCCGAACCGGTAGGGTTCTACACCGACACGACGGTCTGCATCGGCTGCAAGGCCTGCCAGGTGGCCTGCCATCAGTGGAACGACCTGCCGGCCGGACACGGCCCGCCTGAAGACAGCCCCGCGGGCATGCGCCAGACGCACGAATCCGACCTGCCGCGGCTGAGCGGCAACAGTTACGACAACACCGGCTCGTTCTCAGACGTCAACTGGCGGCACGTCAAGTTCATCGAGCAGTTCAGCGCCGACGCCGACCGGAGCGAGGCGGCCTGGCTGATGATGTCCGACGTGTGCAAGCACTGCGCAAGCGCGCCGTGCCTCGACGTCTGCCCGACCGGCGCCATCATCCGGACGGAGTTCGACACGGTTTACATCCAGGAGCCGGCCTGCAATGGCTGCCGCGACTGCGTCAGCGCCTGCCCGTTCGGCGTGATCCACATGAGCGAGCGCACCGGCATCGCACAGAAGTGCACCTTCTGCTACGACCGCCTTCAGCAGGGCCTCGCTCCGGCCTGCGCCCAGGCCTGCCCGACGCAGTCGATCAGGTTCGGGCCGCTGGTCGAGCTCAAGAAAGAGGCACAAGTCCGCCTCGCCCAACTCCACCGGCAGGGGCTGGCGCGCGCGCACCTCTACGGCGCCGACGACCAGATCCTCGGCGGCCTGAACTCCTTCTACCTGCTTGTAGACAAGCCCGAGGTCTACGGCCTGCCATCCAACCCAAAGGTGCCGAGCAAGTCGGTCGTGGCGTCCACGTTCTGGAGCATCTTCACCGGCTTGCTGGTCGCCTTGGGCCTGCTGTTCCAGTTCCGCGAGCGAACGGCGGTTCCGCCCGCCGAGCCGCCCCCGCCGAAGGAGCCGCGGCCATGAACTTGTTTGTGGCCGATCCCCACTGGGGTGGCTGGGTCATCGCCTACTTCTTCTTGGGCGGCATCGCCGCGGGCTCCTACTTCATCGCCATCCTCATCGAGTGGTTCGGCTCCGTGGACGACCGGCCGCTGGCCCGGATTGCACACTGGATCGCCTTTCCGCTGATCGTGATTTGCGGCCTGCTGCTGATCGTCGATCTGTACCGGCCCGAACGCTTCTGGCACATGCTCTTCAAGTCCGAAGTCACCAAGGCGGCCTTCGACCAAGGCTTCCCATTCAGCGGCGCGGGCTGGCGGCTCGCGGTCCAGGCGCCCGCCTTCAAGTACTGGTCGCCGATGTCGGCCGGCTCCTGGGGCCTGACGCTGTTCGGCGCCTGCTCGCTGGCTTCCTTTCTGGCGGCCGTCCGGCCCCAGCGCTGGCCGGGCCCGTGGCTGCGGGCGCGCTGGCCGCACCGGATTCTGCAGACCCTCGGCTGTGCCGCCGGCTTCTTCGTCGCCAGTTACACCGGGGCGCTGCTGGCCGCGACCAACCAGCCGATGTGGAGCGACACCGTCTGGCTGGCTCCGCTGTTCCTGGCGTCGGCGGCCTCGACCAGCCTGGCGGCGCTGGTGCTGATCGCGCGGTGGAAAAACATCGGCACGCCCCAGGCACGGGCACGGCTCGAAGGGGCCGAGCCGCTGGCGATGGGCCTGGAGTTGATCGTGCTTGCCGCCTTCGTTGCCTCGTTGGGCGACAACCTCGGCCCCGTGTTGCAGACGGTCAGCGGCAATATCCTCATCTTCGGCAGCCTGGTCGTGGCCGTGCTCGTGCCATTGCTGCTGCACGCCCGGATCGGCCATCGGCGCCGGTGGGGCATCCCCGCGGCGGCGGTGTGTGTGCTGCTGGGCGGCCTGCTGCTCCGCTACGGCGCCGTCACCACGCCCAGCGAATTGCTGCGGCGGGGCCCATCCACCCAGTTCAGCTTCGGTCCGGAAGATGGCCGGCAGGTTGGCCAGCGCGGGGCGGACATCGGCAACCGCGTCGAAGCCGTCGAGCCGCGTTCCAAGCTCCCGAGAGAGCCGGCGAGGCAACCATGAGCGACGCCCACGAGTCCGTGCCTCCTTCGCTGCGCCCCCGCGACTTCGCCGTGCTCTTGCTCGCGTCCGGCGAGTTGGCGCCCCGCCAGCGCGCTCGCGACCAGCAGGCCGACCGCGCCGGCCTGGCGCTCAAGCGGCGCGTGCTGAACGCCCTGGCCGCGCTCGATCCCGATCCGGACGCCCTCGAGGCGTCGCTCTCGGCGATCGTGGAACAACTGGGCGCGCCCGCCGGGCCGACACGGGCGATTGCGCTGGCCCTGGTCGATGAGTGGCGGGCCGCCCTGGCGACTCCCGAGTGGCTGGCCCATCTGCTCGGCGAGGCGGTGCGGGGCCCTCTAGCGGAGAGACGGCGTGGTTGAGACCTTCCTGCGCAAATGGTTGGGCGGCCCGCAGGCTGCGCCGGCTGTCGAGGACGCGCGTGTGGAGTTGGACCGTCTCGCGGCCGCCCGGCCTGACTTAGGCCCGCTGCTGCGATGGCTGCGCGAATTGCTCCCCGACCTGGCCTCCTGTAGTTCCGCGCCGGCCGTGCCTCTGGAACCCCAGCGCGTTAGGGCCAAGCTGATAGAAGGTATCCCTCTGTTGCGCGGCGAGCAGGTTGCCATCGATGCGAAGGGATTTCGTCAGCGTTGGCGTCGGGCATGCGGGGCGCTGGAGAGCCAGCAGGCCGACGGTGCCGCCGCGGCCTTGGTCGACGCCATGCGCGGCGGCCGGCTCGATCCCGCCGAGATGGCCGATGCGGTGGTTGCGGGCCGACCCGAGCTGGTCCGCGAGCGGGCCGACGGGCTCCGCCTCGATCCCGGGCTGGCGGCCACGCTTTTGCGGTTTACGCTGTTCCCGCTATTTACCGCTCTCGAAGCCTCGCTTCGCCCCTTGCGGGCCGGCGTTGCCTGGGAGCGCGGTTACTGTCCGACGTGCGGCAGTTGGCCGCTCTTGGGCGAGTTCCGCGGGCTGGAGCAAACGCGGTTCCTGCGCTGCGGCCTCTGCGCATCCGGTTGGGAGGCGGCGCGGCTATGGTGCCCATTCTGCGGCAACCGCGACCACGAGCAGTTGGGCTTTCTGCACTGCGAAGGCGAGGAGACGCGATACCGCTCATCGGTCTGCGATGGCTGCCGCGGCTACGTCAAGATGGTCTCGACCTTGTCCGCTTTGTCCCCCTTGCACTTGCTGGTAACGGACGTCGCCACGCTGCACCTCGACCTGGCCGCCGCCCAGCGCGGCTACACGAGCCATTTTTGAGGCAAAGAGCTAAGGAACGACCGAAGAATAACTTCGACAGAGTCTGAGCGTGCCCTACTTGCGCTTTTGAGGAAGTGGGCATGCGCGACCAGCCCCGGACGGGGCGAAAGTCAATAGCCGCTCTTGCGTCAGCCCCCGGTCACGCGGCACCGAGACGGTCGTAAGCCCCAAGGGGGCGA
>JBBDNX010000741.1:0-10516 GCA_040877345.1 Pirellulales bacterium | reverse complement strand
CCGCTTGGGCTGGGATCGGCGGCGGAGGGAAACTGCGGCGACTCGGCAGGCACCCCGGGAACGAGCGCCGGCCCGCCGGCTAGCGGCGCTTCCAGCGGCGGCACGGCGGTTGACGGCCGCGCGCCGGCACCGCCATCGTCGGGGAAAAAGGCCAGCAATGCATCGCGGTCGGCCCGCGTGAAGGCGCCGGCGTCGGAGTCGTCCGGTCCCGCGGTCCCCACGAGGACCGCGCCGTAGATCGCCATGCCGCGTAAGCCAACGGCCAACGAGTCGCCGGGGTTCAACGTCTCCTCCACCGTTTGCCGGGCCAATTGCCAGGCCTTGATTTCGAGCAATTCCTTGGCGTCCTTGTCGAAGTCGCGATAGGAGGGCACATGGACGATAAACGCACAGCGGCCGGGACGCCGTTCGCAATGAACGAGGAACTGTCCGCCGGTGAGCGTGAAGATACGCTCACGATCTTCGGTGAACGTCGCATCGCGCATCTGCTTCAGTGCCTGGCTGTAGCTGCGCGCCAAGTTCGTCGCTTCGGGCGAATTTCCGGAGGCACCGCCTTGGGTGCCGCGCGTCGTGACGCGCAGTTCGGCTGACGCGAGGCGATCCTCGGCTGTCTGCGCTGCTGGCAAACGCCGCTGCGCCGGCTGCCGCCCTCCCTCGTACAACGCGCCGGCAATGATGGCCCACCATCCAATCGATAGGATGAATAGCGGGTAACCCAAAACCAACCCGGCGACCGCCATGCCTCGGCCGGCCAGCGGGACCATCGACCGCTTGATGTTCGACAGCGCCACGTGCCCCGCGATGATGGCGCCCGCGGAGCTGAACAACGACAGTCCGCAAAGGCACAAGAAGACGGCGGGCGAGAGTAGACCAAGGATCAGGCTGGCGACGGCCAGAGGCGACGTTTTCGGCAACTCCTGCATCCGCGGCGGCGAGGCTTGCCGGAACGCCCCCGGCTCGTCGACCAGGACCGCGGTCAGCGGCTCGGCGCTCTGCCCGCCGGTGAGCGCCTCGCGCGGGAATCGGGAAAAGCAGCCCTGGCATTCGAACTGCTCGCCGAGGCGCCCCAGGGGTATCACCGGAATGAAGTACAGCGTGAACCAGCGCCTGTGGATAACGCGCCGGCAGCCTTGCGGCGTTTGGCAGCGAGGGCAGGAAAACGTTCCCGCCGAAGCCGCGGATTCGATCGTCTGGACGCCATAGATGATCATGTCTCAGCTTCGCAGTTCAACCGCCATTCCTCCCTGGCCCAGACGCGTGACGATCGCGTACCGTCCGGACCGTTCGCGCGGCTCCGCCCTCCCGCCGGCAGCCTGCCGCGTGCGTCGAAGCGGCGAGCGAAAGGTTGGCTTGGCAGTCATCGGCCGTCATCCTGCTACGGGGCCGAGTGCTGCGCGGCCGCCGCGCCGGCAGGCATAATCGCATAGCCGAATGACGTTGTCACGAAAATAATGGCGCTGCGGCGCGCTTTCATTCCCCGGCGGAACGGGCAACCACGGCGGTCAGCTCGACGCGATGACCGTCCGGGTCGGCGACGACGGCGCGGCGTCCCCAGGGGGAGTTCCGGGGCGACGAGACGCTTTGGCCCCCCGCGGCCAGCAGGGCAGCGTAGGTTTCGTCCACCGACTCGACCGAAAAGCCGTCCCGCTAGCGATGCTTCCGAACGTCATGGCGATTCCGCTGCTCCGAATTCATCATCGAGAGCGATCCTGCGAATCACTTCAGGATCCCCCTTCCAACCGATGATGCCGTAGCTGCGGCGGGCGACGCTGATCTCTTCCTGCACCACGACCGTGACCCGTTGATGTTCCGCCAACGGAAGGGGGCGCTCGGGTTTTAGAACCCCGTTCTCGTAAACAGCGTTGACCTCGAACGGCATTTCTCTTCTCCAAGCAAGGCTGCTACGCTTACCTTGTGATTATACCTCGCACTCCATGCCTGTTACGAGGCCGTCAACGAAGAAGAGCTGCAACCGCTCAAAATCCGCGGCCGAGGAGTCGCCGAATCTCGCTCGCCTGATCCGGGTCGTGGTGCCGTCTGGTCTGCCTCACCGCGGAACGCCACCGACGATCTCGCGCCTGGATGTTGGCGCCAAGCCGCACCAGCGCCGCCACGCGCGCCGGCCGGCCGCATCGCGCCGCCAGCAGCAAGGGAGTAAGACCCTTGGCGTCGCGCGCCTCGAGATCGGCTCCGGCCTGCACGAGCATCTCCAACACGGCCGTGTCATCGCTCGGCCGATACCCGTAATCAGGGGCGGGAATCTCAATCCCCTGCCTGGTGAGAGCATCGCGGAGCTCGGCGTCCTCCGGGCAGTCTTCCGGGGAATACTCGTGAGCCAGCTCAAAGGCCGTAAAGCCCTCCGGGGCCGCCGCATAGAACAAGGCGGTGCGCCCCTCCTCGTCGGCGGCCGAAACATCGGCCCCGGCCGCCAGAAACAGCCGCAGCAGGTCCGCGTGGCCCCTCTCGGCTGCTTCCATCAGCGGAGTTTGGCCCCAAATGGTCGTCGCATTGACATTCGCTCCCTGCGCCAAGAGATACCGGGCTGCCGCCAGATCACCGGATTCGCAGGCCGCATGCAGGGCTGTGCCACAGGAGCCGGCGGATCCCTCGAAGTCGGCGCCGGCCTGCAGCAGCCGGCCGAGGATTTCCGTATCGCCGTGATGCCGCAGAACCTGAGCTCCCATCTGGTCGGCGATGTGAACGTCGGCTCCGGCGCCCAGGAGCAACTCCACGCACTCCAAGGAGCCCGCGAACATCAGCGGTGTCCATCCATCGACGTCCTGGGCATTCGGATCGGTGCCATGGGCGAGCAACAGCTCGACGATATCCAACTGGTCCCATGCGACGGCGCTGTGCAGGGCCGTATCGCCGGTGCTGGTCGTATCGACGTCGGCGCCCAATCCGAGGATGGCCTGGACGAGCTCGGCGTCTCCCTCCTCCGCGGCGCGCTTCAAAAGGCAATAACCGTCCCCGGCTACCGCATTGATGTCAGCACCGGCGGCCACGAGAAGCCGAAGCGTGGCAGCGTCATGAGCGGTGGTGACCGCGAAATCGCCGAACCGCGAGACTTGCCCGGGATTGGCACCCGCTTCAAGCAGCAACCGCACGCAGTCCGCGGCCCCCGATTCCGCGGCCGCCATGGGAGGCGTGCCCGTGTCATCACACGCATTGGAATCAACGCCAAGCGCCAGCAGCCAGCGAGTCATCTCCACGTGGTTGCAAGAGACCGGGTACATCAAGGCGGTCTTCCCGCAGCGGCCCCGATCGTTCAAATCCGCGCCTGCTTCGAGCAACAACCCAGCTTTGGCGATGTCGCCCGTCAAAAGGCTGAGCAGCCAGGGGGTCATCTCCCAACAGTCACGAGCAGCCAGGTCGGCTCGTCGCCGCAGCTCCGAGGCCACGTCCTCGACCGTGCCGATTGCAATCGCCCACATCAGGTCGTTGAAGCCAGCCGGGGCCCGGTCGGCGCCATGGCGAAGCAGCATGCGCACGGCCTCGAAATTGCCCTCCCGCGTGGCTGCTCGAAGCGGGCATTCGCCGTACCGCGAGACAACGTTCGGATCGGCGCCTGCCTCGAGCAGTAATTCCAAGACTGCAAGTTGGTCCGCGTCGCGGCCCGCCGGCACATTGGTGATCGCGGTATAGCCCGATCGATTGACGAATCGCGGGTCGGCGCCCGCTTCCAGGAGATAGCGGACCTTGGCAAGATCGCCGGCGCGGGCAGCCAATGCAAGCGGCGTTTTTCCCAGCTCGACGCTGACCGCATTCACATCGGCGCCAGCCTTGACCAGCAGCTCGAGCGTAGCGACGCCGGCATGGCGGCTTTCGGAAGCGAGCATCAGAGGCGTCTCACCTTCGCCATCCAGTGCTTCGATGGATTGACCACGTCGCAACTGGCGGTGGATTGCCTCGTGGTCTCCACGTTTGGCCGCCCAGTGGATTTGCATTGTCGCTCGCTTCATTGGCGGTATTCGATACAGTGTCAAGGCACCACTTGCGCCTTGAACCAGAATAGCCTTCCGCTTGCCGTCGGTGAATCCGGTCGCGCCCTCGGAGGACGAAAGCCCTTACCGGTGCTATGCTGAACCGCATGAAACCGCCTCAGATCAGCCTGGCGGGGCTGTTGCTTCTGGCCGCGGCGCTGCCGATCTGGATTTTTCTTTGGGTTGCCACGGCCAGAAGCGCGGGATTTGGCGGTGGCGGCTGGCGATTTGTCGTTGCGCCGATGGCCCTTTGTGGAATAACGGCCGCCATCCAGCGGCTGTTGCGCCGTTACCGCGATGGTTGGGCACTGTCGGCATTGGTGGCGGGCGTGATCGCTCTCGGTTCGCTATCCCTGGCCGTGTGGCTCAACGCTAACAGCTAATCGGCAGCAGCGTCCGCAAGCGAATGCCACGGCTTGAAGACCGCCGCCGGGGGCGGCCCAGCAGTGCCACGAAGCATTGCCGGCCGCTAAATGACAACCAATTTAGCAGGGATGGGCCTTTCCTCTTGGCCCCGGGGGCGGGGATTGGTATCCGCAGTTTGAGCAGTGCATGAACGAGAAGCACCGCCCTTGAATGTCAGAACCGAAGCCGCCCAACATCTGCTGGCCGCATTTCGGGCAGCGTGGCGGCAACATGACGCCGTCGCGCCGCGGCTCGTCCTCCGTCGCGTGCTCCTGGCAGACATGATACGAGCGCGGCTTTCCGCCTTCGATGACGGTGACCTGGAAAACGGCCCGCTTGCCGCAATACCGGCACTCATGGATCGAGCAACTTTCGCCGCAGCTCATCTGTTCCGTCCCGATTCATCGCGAAATCATTGGGCCTCGCGCCCGGGCTGCGGCCAGGGATCAGAGCGACGAAAGGCGCCTCTTTGTAGGGCGCCCCTTACCCGCTGTGCCGGCCGTTGGTCGAAGCGTCGACTTGCTCGCCGGCTGCCGGGCGGCGGGCCGGCTCGGTTGCCCGATCGGCCTCGGGGTGCAACCGCGACCGGGCGCGGTGCGACAGCCTGGCTTCCTTGGCCGCCGCCAGCACGCGGCGCACTTCCATCCGCACGAGCGATGCCGTCCGGTCCGCCCGCTTGTTGAGCCGCAGCAGGAAGCACCCGAAGGCCATGAACAAGGTGCCGAAAACACTGCTGCTGGCGGCGCAGGGGATGTCGCCGATCATCAACTCGTAGCCGGCCAGGCCGAACAGCGCCGCGCCCGAAACCAGCAGCAGTAAGCCGACAGTACGAAGCATGGAGACATTGTACCGCATCTTCCGCTCGAACAGGAGTTATTCCTCGCTTTCCCGTTTCGAGCCGCCACCCCGAACGAGCAGCCATCGGAACCCCACGCAGCCCAGGCCGAGAATAGGCATATTGGCCCAATGGACCGCCAACACGGCGCGGCAGCCGTTAAAGACCTTTAGATAATCGTCATCGCTAAGGTCCATGTCGGGACCGCCCACCACCCAGGCAAAGCAAATTGCGAAGGGAACGATCGCGCAGGCGAGAATCGAAGGCGCTGCGGCCCCGATCCAGAATGCCCTGGCATAACCGCGCGTGTTGAGGAATCCCACGATCGAAATCGCGGCAAGACCCGGCGTCAGCGTCATCGCCGCCAAGATCGCCCCGACGCTCGGCTTGGTTCCAAGCGCCCACACGGCCATGGCGACGACCGCCGTCAGCGCCAGCAGCATCCCAATGCCAAACTGGAAATGCCGAGCCACGGTCCTAAGCCCTCTAAAGCGTATCTGCACAAGATCGTCTAAAGCCTAAGGCCCCGGGAAAGTGCGGTAAAGCGTTACACCCAGCGCGACGCTTGCCTGACCTGATGAAACTGCTGGCAAAGCGCGCTGGAGCGTGTAGAATTCAAGCTCGGCCGATCCGAGAGAATAAGAACCGCCAGTCGGATCCGGAGGAAATAACATGTTGAACCAGGTTGATCCGGCACGCTTGACGCAAATGGCTCGGGGCGGCTGTGGCGTGGCCCGCCGAGGCTTCATGCTGCGGGTGGGAGCCGGTTTCGGTGCGGCCTTGTTCGCTGCCCCCGGCGCGTTCGCCGAGGAGCTGACCCGCACGCCGAGTCAGATGGAGGGGCCGTTTTATCCGGACAAGCTGCCGTTGGACACCGACAACGACCTGCTGGTGATCAACGACGGCATCACGCCGGCGGTGGGCGAGGTGACGCACCTGGGCGGCCGCATCCTCGACGCGCGGGGCGAGCCGCTGCGCAATGCGCTGGTCGAGATCTGGCAGGTGGACAGCAACGGCTCGTACCTGCACACGCGCGGCGCGACCGACGGCAAGCGGGACGGCAACTTCCAGGGCTTTGGCCGGTTTCTGACCGGCTCGACCGGCGAGTACTACTTCCGCACGATCAAGCCGGTCCCCTATCCGGGCCGCACGCCCCACATCCACTTCGCCGTGAAGGTCAAGGGGCAGGAGAAGTTCACGACGCAGTGCTACGTCCGGGACGAGCCGCGCAACGAGCGCGACGGCATCTTTCGCTCGGTCCGCGACCCGCAGGCCCGCGAAGCGCTGCTGGTCGACTTTGCTCCTCTCGAAGGCTCGAAGATCGGCGAGCTGGCCGCCACGTTCGACATCGTGCTGGGTTTCACCCCCAAAGCATAACCAGGCGAGGCGCGGCTATTGCGGTCGCGCGGGCGCGGGCCACTTGTACAGCGCGAATCCGAGGCCGAAGAACCCGATCACGAGGCCGACTATGCCAGAATCTCGCCGATCACGTGGCCGTGCACGTCGGTCAGGCGGCGGTCGATCCCGTTGTGCCGGACGGTCAGACGAAGATGGTCGATCCCCAGCAAGTGCAGGATCGTGGCGTGCAGGTCGTAACATTCGGTGCGGCCCTCGGCCGCCTGGTACGAAAACTCATCGCTCGTGCCGTGAGCCACGCCCGGCTTGATGCCGGCTCCCGCCAACCAGGTCACAAACGTGCCGCCGTTGTGGTCGCGGCCGGTCGCTCCCTGCGTGAACGGCATGCGGCCGAACTCCGTGGTCCACACCACCAGCGTGTCCTCCAACATGCCGCGCGCCTTGAGGTCGCGCACCAGGGCGGCGATCGGCTTGTCGACGCTCTTGGCGATGAACGGCAGCTCCTTGGGAATGTCGGTGTGGTTGTCCCAGTTGTTACTTGCGCCTCCCGTTCCGCTCCAAACCTGCACGAAACGCACGCCCCGCTCCAGCATGCGGCGCGCCGTCAGACAGTTGCGGCCGAAGTCGGCCGTGTCCGCTTCGTCCAGGCCGTACAGCCGGCGAGTGGTCTCGGTCTCGCCGGCCAGGTCGAGCAACTCGGGCGCGCTGAGCTGCATCTTGGCGGCCAGCTCGTACGACTCGATCCGCGCATCGAGCCGCGAATCGCCCGGATTCTGCTCCAGGTGCTCGCGGTTGATCCGCTCCAAGAGCGCGAGCCCCTCCGACTCGCTGCCGGGCGTGATAAAGTCGGCCGACGCGGGCGGCGCCAGGTCGTTGATCGGCACCGCCGCCGTCGGCTTGATGATCGTCCCCTGGTTGGCCATCGGCAGGAAACCCGACGAAAAATTGCCGCCGTTGTTGTACGGAAGCCCGCGGGCGTCGGGCAGCACCACAAAGGCCGGCAGGTTGTCGGCCAGACTGCCCAGACCGTACGAGATCCAGGCCCCCATGCACGGGAAGCCGGGGCTCAAGAACCCGGTGTTCTGCAGGTAGCTGCCGGGGCCGTGCACGTTGGTCTTCGATTGCATGGCCATCAGGAAGGCCAGCTCGTCGACGACTTGCGCCATGTGCGGAAAGACGCTCGTCACCCAACGCCCGCACTGGCCGTGCTGCCGCCACTCGAAGGGCGACTTCATCACGGCGCCCGGCGTGCTGGTGGCGGCCGCCTTGATGCCGAAGTCGACTTTCTCGCCGTGCCGGCGGACCAGCTCCGGCTTGTAATCGAACGTGTCCATCTGGCTGACGCCGCCGTTCATGAACAGTTGCACGATCCGCCGCACCTTGGCCCGATGATGCAGCCCGCCGTTGAGGTCCGGCCGCGAGGCCGCCTCTCCCGCCACCAGGCCGCTCTGTCCGAGCAGGTTGGCCAGCGCCACGCCTCCCAGGCCCCCGCCGATTTGCCAGAGAAGCTCGCGGCGCGAGATGGCGTGCCGGGCGGAGGCGCTACAACAAGCCGCGTGCGGATTCATGGTGGACTCTCGGTCAGTTGACAAACATGAACTCATTGCTGTTCAAAAGGATTCGGCAGGCGTTGGCCAGGCCGTGCCGCTCGGCGTAGGCGACAAACGCTTCCCGCTCGCGGTCGGCCGGATCGCGCCCCAAGGTCCACTGGTACAGCAACTCCACCTGGCCCGGCAGCTCGGGGTGCACGCGGGCCAGCCGCTCGGCCAGGTGCTCGCTCTGGCGCACGACGAACTTGTTGTTCAACATGGCCAGGGCCTGCAAGGCGGTGGCCGAGGCGTTCCGCGCGGGCGTCAGTTGCGAGGCGTCGGCGCAGTCGAGCGAGTCCATGAACGGGTCGGGGAGCGTGCGGAAGATAAAGCGGTACACGCTGCGGCGGTAGTTGCCCGGATCGTCCACGTCGAAGTTCTGGTAATCGACCTTGGGCGTGACGTGGACGCCCGGGCTCTCGACGAATTGCTTGACCGACGGGCCGCCCATCGTGCGGTCGAGCTTGCCGCTGACCAGCAGAATGCAATCGCGGACCGACTCGGCGTCCAGCCGGCTGCGGTTCATCCGCCACAGATAGCGGTTGTCGGCATCGACGCCTGCCATTTCAGCGTCGTGGGCCGACGACTGCCGGTACACCGCGCTGGTCACGATCAGCTTGTGCAGTTGCTTCAGCGAGCCGCCATGCGCGAGCAGATAGCGGGCCAGGAAGTCGAGCAGCTCCGGGTGGGTCGGGCTCGCGCCCATCCGGCCGAAATCGTTGGGCGTGTCGACCAGGCCCCGGCCGAAATGGTAATGCCAGACGCGGTTGACGATCGATCGCCAGGTGAGCACGTTGGCCGGATCGCTCAGCCAACGCGCCAGCGCCGCCCGCCGGCTTCCCTCGTCGCCGGGGTCGGCCAGTTCGAAGCGGCCATCCAGGCCCGGCAGGCACGAGAGAGTTCCCGGGCTGGCCGGATCGAGCGGCTGCCCGATCTCGCCCCGCTGGAGCACGTGGACCAGGCGCGGCTCGGATGTCGGCCGAAAACTTCCATCCGGCTCGAACCGGTTCGTGCCTGCGTAAACTTTTTCGGGCGGCGGCAGCGCCGCCAGCTCCCGCTTGAGCAGTTGTTCCAAATAGTAGGCAGCCAGGTCGGCCTGCTGCTGCTCGCTTCGCCCGGCGGCCTCGATCCGCAGGATATCGGCGATCTCGACCGGCAGCGTGTCCGCTTCCAGCGAAGGCGACGACGAATCGGTCGCCGACAGCCGCACCCGGCCGATCAGATGCCCGCCGCCGTGCGTCTGTTCCAGGCGAAACGACAGAGTCGCGCCCGATTCCAGCGCGATCGGGTCGCAGAGCTCGAAGACCGCCCGGTGCGGCTTGCCGATCTCGGGAAAGATTCCCCAGGCTGTTTGCGGCTTGCCATCGAGGGCCATGGCGATCGTCCAGCCCTCCTGATCGAAGTCGGCCCGCGGGTTGCGAAGCACGAGCGGCCGGGCTTCGTCCGGCTTGTCCATGGGCGCGACGGTCACCGAGATCTCGTTGAGGTGCAGGTTGCCGTTGTCCTGGCGTCCCGGCCCTTTGTGCGGCAGCGACTCGTCGGTAAGTACCTCCAGCCGCAGGGCCGTGATCCGCGGCAAGCCGGCCTCGACCACGACGGTGTACGTGTCGGTTTCGGGCCGATCGCCGCCGGCCAAGAGCGACAGGTCGGGTTGCTTGGAGAGGGTCGAGCCGTTGGCCGATTCGAACGACCGGGGGTCGAGCACCGTCCAGGTCAGCGCTTCGGCCGCGAGCTGTTGTTCCCACGATGCGATCTCCGCCCGCAGCGCCGGATCGAGCAGCCGGGCGTCGCGCCGGGCCCGCAGCTCGGGCAGCTCGGCCACCTGGCGCTCCAGCTCCCGGCGCCTGCCGGCAACCGCCGGATCGAGGTCGTAGTGACGCTCGGCCTTGTCGATGCCGGCGAACACCGCCTGCAGCGCGTAGTAGTCGTGCTGCTTGATGGGATCGAACTTGTGGTCGTGGCAACGGGCGCAGTGCACGGTGCTGCTGGCGAACGTGGAGAGCACCGTGGTCACGATGTCGTCGCGGTCCAGGTACCGCGCGATCTCGCGGTCGATCGTGTCCTCGCGGATGTCGCGGAGCGAGCTTTCGTCCCAGGGGCCGGTGGCCAAGAAGCCGGTGGCCACGATCGCCTGCGGATCGTCCGGGAACAGCGCGTCGCCGGCGACCTGCTCGGCCACGAAGCGGGCATACGGCTTGTCTTCGTTGAACGAGCGAATCAGCCAGTCGCGATAAGGCCAGGCGTTCGGCCGCGGCCGGTCCTGATCGTTGCCGTGCGTGTCGGAGTAATGCACGACGTCCATCCAATGCCGGGCCCAGCGCTCGCCGTAGTGCGGGCTAGTTAGCAGG
>JBBDNX010000740.1:0-1928 GCA_040877345.1 Pirellulales bacterium | reverse complement strand
AGCGGCCCCAGGGGGGCCCCCAGGGTGTTCGATGGCCGCGTCTACAGGTTGGGAGCCGTGGGACACGTCCGCTGCCTCTATGGCGCCGACGGCTCGATCGCCTGGTCGCACGACTGCGTCGAAGAGTTCAACGCCCGGATTCCCGAGTGGGGCTTTGCGGCTTCGCCGTTGATCCATGAGAATCTGGTCATCGTACACGTGGCCGCGGAGCCGGGCGGGTGCCTGATGGCCTTCGACCGCGACGACGGCCGCGAGGTGTGGCGCAGCTCGAGCGACCCGGCCGGGTATGCCACCCCGATCATCGTCGACCGCGCCGGCGGGCCGCAATTGGTGGCGTGGACTCCGGAGCACGTGTTGGGATTGTCTCCGCGGACGGGGCAAATCGAGTGGAGCCTGCCGTACAAGGTCACGTATGGAGTTTCCATTGCCACGCCGATCTGCCAGGAGGGGCTGGTCTTCGTGGCCGGCTATTGGGAGGGATCGAAGGCGATTCGGCTTGGCGGCCGGCGGAGCGAAGTCGAGCTGGCCTGGGAAGACAACGACTCGTTGCGGGGACTGATGTCGCAGCCGCTGTATCGCGACGGCTTTGCCTACCTGCTCGACAAGCGGTTCGGGCTGACCTGCTTCGAGCTGCGAAGCGGCCGGAAACTCTGGGACGACGGGAACAAGGCGACCCCTCGGGACCGAAATTCCCAGGCCTCGCTGGTCTGGCTGGGGGACGGCGACCGGGCGATGATCCTCAACGCCGAGGGGGAGCTGATCCTGGCCCGACTGAATCCGCAAGGCTACCAGGAGCAGTCACGCGTGGGGATACTCGGCCCGACCTGGGCCCACCCGGCCTATGCGGGGCGCATGGTGTACGCCAGGGACGACCAGGAACTGGTGGCGGTCGAGCTTCCGTTGGCCAGCGGCCAGAGGGCCCAGGAGGGGGCCAAAGGCCGCTGAGAGGGGTCGAGTGGGCCTGGCCGGTCTTAAAAAGGGCCCTCGGGGAGCACTTTTTGCTTGGCTTCCGGGTCCGGGCGGTTAACCTGGACAAAAGTAGGGGCGTTCTCCAGCTTGCATGCGCCGGCGGACATTCCGCCTGTGTGTAAAACTCCGCGGAACAAGTGCCTGGGAGGATTCGGAAATGACTTCGCTCGACCGTAAGGCATTCAAGGCGATGTATTGTCTGGCGCCGGTGCTGGTTGGCCTGCTCTTCGTCGCGCTGACGGTTCCAGCTTCGGCTGCTCCGCGGGGCAAGACGACCGAGCGGCGCCTGAAGCTAGGCGAATACAACCCGGCCCACGAATCGGTCGAGATGTTCCAGGCGATGGAGTCGGGGCAAATCGCCGTCAAGTTCATCCCCAAGGACTCGAGCCAGGCACGGGTGATGATCACCAACAAAACCGACAAGCCCTTGAACGTCAAGCTGCCCGAGGCCTTCGCGGCCGTGCCCGTGCTGGCCCAGATGGGCGGCATGGGAGGGGGCGGCATGGGCGGCGGTGGCATGGGGGGCGGCGGCGGCGGCGGCGGCCAGGGCATGGGCGGCGGCATGGGCGGTGGTGGTGGCGGCATGGGCGGTGGTGGTGGCGGCATGGGCATGATGAATTTGCCGGCCGAAAAGGTCGGCCGTCTCACCGTGACCTGTATCTGCCTGGAGCACGGCAAGGCCGAGCCGCGGCCCGCCATTCCGTATGTAATCCAGCCGATCGAGAGCTTCACCGACAAGCCCGCCGTGCGAGAGCTGTGTGTCTTGCTCGGTTCCGGCTCGTTGAACCAGCGGGCCGCCCAGGCAGCAGCCTGGAACCTGGCCAGCGGGATGTCGTGGGAAGAGCTGGCCGCCAAGAGCATCAAGCGCCTCGACGGCCGGAGATACTCCTATTTCTCTTACCAGGAGCTGGTGGCGGCCATGGGCATTGCCTCGCAAGCGCATCACAATGCCGACCAGA
>JBBDNX010000739.1:3799-10553 GCA_040877345.1 Pirellulales bacterium | reverse complement strand
TCTACCCTCTGCCTTCCGCCTTCTCCCTTCCCCCTTCTGCCTTCTCCCCTCTACCCTCTGCCTTCTGCCTTCTGCCCTCTCCCATCCGGCTGCCTTCAGGCTGCCCCCACGACCGCCCGCGCCCGCAACGTGCGATACATCACGGCGAACGCCTCCACCACCAACATCACCGCCAGCACCAACAGCACGCTGGTGATCGGGCCGTTGATGTCAAAGGTTTTCGTTTCCCCCAACGCCCGGTACCAGTCCCAGAGGATCAAGCCCAATGAAGTGAAGGTGATCCCCATCATCAACAGCGCTGGCATGGCGGTGTACCACCAGGTCTTGCCCGTCCGCAGCAGCCACACGGTGACTCCCGTCAGCGTCAGCGCCGCCAGCAACTGGTTGGCGGTCCCGAACAGCGTCCAGAAAAGCTTCCATGCCGGCACGGCCTCGCCGGTCGCGCTGGTGACGGTTTGCAGCACCAGGTACAAGGGGGGGGCCAGCGTCATCACCGTGCACACGTATCGCCCGGTGCGGTCGTGCCAGCCGGTGAACTCCTGCAGCACGTACCGCCCCAGCCGCGTGCAGACGTCGAGCGTGTCGTAGATGAACGTGGCAAAGGCCAACAGCGCGAACTGGTACAGGTACAACTTCGCAGTTGCATAATCGATGGCAAAGCCTTGGGCCAGCAAGGCGATGAACCGCGATATCCCCTCGGCGAAGATCCGATCCGGAGAGCCACCCGCCCCGCGGGCCATCACCATCACGCACGACAGCGAAATCACGGCCACAAACGCCTCCAGCAGCATCGACCCATACCCGATGCTCCGGGCGTCGGTTTCATAGCGGAGCTGCTTGGACGAGGTGCCCGAGCTGATCATCGCGTGGAAACCGCTGCACGCGCCGCAGGCGATGGTGATGAACAGCACCGGGAACAGCAGGTAGACCTTGCCCGCGTCCTCCACCCGCCAACCATTGAAGGCCGGGTACGTCACCGCCAGCGCATCGCCCGCCAGCGCAGTGGCCACCATTCCCAAAAACGCCAACAGCACGGTGGCCGACAGGAAGTAGCCCCCCAGAAAGCCTCGCGGCTGCAACAAAGCCCACACCGGCACCACCGACGCCACGCCGCAGTAAGCCAACAGCAGGATGTCCCAGGTTTTGGAGGCACTGCCGTTGAACCAGAGCCACTCGGGAATCGCCAACGGCAGGTGCTGCCCAGCCCATATGGCAACGAGCACCAGCGGCATGAAAATCGCCGTCGCCCACTTCAACGACAACCGCGTATAGCGCAGCGCCAGCCCCATGGCCACCGCCAGCAGCAGGTACATCATCGACGAGCTGGCCACCGCCGCGCCGGTCCGCGCGGCCTCGGCGGCCTGGCGAGGACTATCGCTCGCCCTCGCCGTCGGCGCGAACGTGCTGGCGGTGATGTCGGTGAACGCCACCACGATGTACACCAGCGCAATCCACACGAACGACAGGAACAACAGGTAGGCCCGCCGGCTCATGTGCTCCCGCACGATCTCCGCGATCGAACGGGCCCGATGCCTGACGCTGGCCACCAGCGACGTGATGTCGTGCACGCCGCCGACCAGAATGCTCCCCACCACGATCCAGATCAAGGCCGGCAGCCAGCCGAACCACAGCCCCGCCACGATCGGTCCCACGATCGGTCCCGCCGCCGCGATCGCCGAGAAGTGCTGCGAGAACAGGTACGGTGCCGGCGTAGGCACGAAATCCTGACCGTCGTTGAACTCCCAGGCCGGCGTGGGCGTTTCGCGCCGCAGCTCCAGCTTGTTGGCCAGCCAGCGGCCATAGGTCCAGTAGGCCGCCAGCAGAACCAGGCCGGATCCTACCGTGATCGCCAACAGGTCCATCGGTATTGTTCTCCGCCGTCTGAAAAGCCGACGTCTTCTTCCCACCCCCCCAACAGTACCTTAGCGTGTCGAAGCGACACGGGACAGGGGATCCATGTTCCACTCTCCTTCCTCCGCCTCGCCGCTGCCTGTCCTTCTCGGCGCTGCCGCTATAATGGCCTTACCATATGGAACGCACGGATCTTGCCTTCGAGACGGGTCTAGGGTCGACGCCGATCCGGGATCTTGGTCTGAAGATCGCCGGCACGCCGCTGGAACCGATCGTGCGGCAGTTCGAGTCGGAGTTGGATCGCGCCGGGATCCGCCGTCTTCGCCCACGTTTCTATCTCTCCACCGAGTGGGGAGTGCCGACCGGCAGCGTGGCCATCGCCATGCCTTTTTACCTGGCCCGGCCCGACTTGACCGCCTTGCACGCCCAGCGCACGGGCTATGTCGAGGGACTCGATCCAGCCGACATCCTCCGCTATCTACGCCACGAGATGGGGCACGTGGTCAACTACGCCTACCGGCTGTATGACGAACCCGAATGGGTGAAGCTCTTCGGGGCGATTACGCAGCCCTACGTCGAAGAGTACCGGCCACAGCCGTTCAGCCGCCGCTTCGTCCGGCACCTGCCCGGTTGGTACGCCCAGAAGCATCCCGACGAGGACTGGGCTGAAACGTTTGCCGTCTGGATGACGCCCGGCATCGACTGGCGCGCGCAGTATGCCGGAGCCCCGGAGGCGATGGCCAAGCTCGCCTATTGCGACCGCACCATGGCGGCCCTGTCCGACCGCGATCCGCTGGTGGCTCAAGGAAACCTGGACGAAGACGTTGGAGAATTGGGCTATTCGGTCGAGCAGTTTTACGCTTCGCTGCCCCACGACCAGGACGTTTTTCCGCCCGGTCTCGACGGCGCCCTGCGGACGATCTTCGAGGACCTCGGCTTCCATGAGGATCTTTCCACGGCCGCTCCTCGCCGGCCCGCGTCGGCCCTTCTCAAGCGGCTGGAGCCCGATCTGCTGGCCAACGTCTTCCGTTGGACCGGCCACTTTCCCGAGCGCACGCAGTTGCTGCTGAAGCACCTCCAGCGGCGCGCCGACGAGCTCAAGCAGGTCTATCCTGAAGATCGAGAGCAGCCCCTCGCCATTGCCTTCACCGCGCTGATCACCGCCTTGGCGATGAACTACGTTCATCACGGCAACTACCTGCGGTAGTGGACTGCTGGGCAAGCCAGCAGTGGCACCCGAATCGCAAGCCCTTCCCTCCGGCAACGTGCAAGCAATGCCTCGCCGCTTTCGAAGGCAACACTGCCGGGTCACCGCTTAGCCGCTGCCCGCGGCAGCCGGACGCGACTTCCGCCGCGGGGGCCGGCTGGTCTGCGGCAACTTGTAGCGATCGATGGCCAGCTCGACAATCCGCTGGACCAGCTCGTTGTACTCGATGCCGGCGGCCTTGGCCGACCTCGCGAACTCGCCCGACCGCTCCAGGTAGCAGCTCGCGTTCACTTCAATCACGTAGATCTCGCCCGCCTCCGTCATGCGGATGTCGATCCGCCCGTAGTCCCGCACCCGCAAGGCCCGGTACGCATCGAGAGCAACCCGCTGCAGCCGGGCCCGCAGCTCGTCCGGCAGATCGGCCAGCACCGCGCGGGTGCCCTTGAACTCGTCGCTCCCTTCCTCCCACTTGGCCTTTCCATCCAGGACCTTGGGCTGCCCGTCCGGCAGGCCCGAAAAGTCCATCTCGATCGGCGGAAATGCCACGGCTTGATGGTTGCCCAACACACTCACATAGAACTCGCGGCCCTCGATGAACTCCTCGGCCAGCGCCGCGTCGTGCAGTTCCTTGTGGATTGCCAGGACCCGCTCCATCAGCTCGGCCGACCCGCGGACAAGCGAACCGCCGTCGATCCCGATCGAGGCGTCCGCCCGTAGCGGCTTCACGAAGAGCGGCATCCGCAGACTGCCGCCCGTTTCCAGCGAGGTGTCCTGAGAAAACACCGCAAAGTCAGGATACAGGATCTTGTCGAAGGCAAGCAGTTTCTTGGTGAGTGCCTTGTCCTGCTGAAGATAGAACTCGCCCGGCCCGCAACCCGTGTGCTTGAACCCCATCAACTCCAGTAGACCCGCGATGGAAACCTCGGCGAACATGCTGTCGCCGAACATCTCCATGATGTTGAACACCAGATCGGGATTGCGCCGCGCCAGCCCGCTGGTGAGCTTCTTGAGGTCGCCATGCACGCCGAGAACGGAGGCCTTGTGCCCGCCCGCTTCGAGCGCCTCGACCACCTGGCCCACGACCTGGTCGTAGTCCCTGCTGTCCTCCTGCTCCACGTAAGTCAGAACGGTGATGTTCATGCTTGCCGGCTCAGCCTTCCGCCTCCGCGGCGCCGACAAAAAAGCCCGGCCACCAACGGGCGGCGGCCGGGCTGTCGTAGCCTCTCGTCAAATGCGGACGCAAGGATTCTAGCAGGCAAGCCGGGTGGGTCAATCCGCGCGGACCAAACCACGCCCACGCTTGACGCCCGGCCTACAATGCTAGCGACAAGCCGGATATGGCTCTGGCTTGCACCCGCTAGGAAAGCTTGCCCCGCGGCGCACCGATCGCCCGCCGGGCTTTTTTTTCGCCTGCGGGCGTTGCTCAGCACCCGAACCAAGAGGAAGATCCCTGCCCTTGATGATCACCGTTGCCAGGGAAAAATCAAATCGCAAACCAAGCTCCCGCAAGCGCCCGCGGAAGCGGCCCGCCGCTGCCGAGCTCCTCACGCAGCCGGCCGACGCCGCCAAGGCCGCCTCGCTGCGATACGTCAGCGACGAAGAGCCTGGCATCCGCCGGCGCCGCGCGGGCAAGGGCTTCATCTACACGAGCCCCCGCGGAAAGCCGCTGCGCGCGGCGGCGACCCTCGCCCGAATCCGCTCGCTCGCCATTCCGCCCGCCTGGACCGACGTCTGGATCTGCCCGCGTCCCGATGGCCACATCCAGGCCACCGGCCGCGACGCCCGCCGGCGCAAGCAATACCGCTACCATCCCCGCTGGCGCAGCGTGCGCGACGAGAACAAGTACGGCCGCATGATCGCGTTTGGCCGGGCGCTGCCGGCCATTCGCCGCCAGGTTGCCCGGCACCTGGCGCAGTCGGCCCTCTCGCGCGAGAAGGTGCTGGCCACCATCGTGCGGCTGCTGGAAACGACGCTCATCCGCGTGGGCAACGAGGAATACGCCCGCTCGAACCATTCCTTCGGGCTGACGACGATGCGCGACCAGCACGTCGACGTCTCCGGCTCGAAGCTGCGATTCAGTTTTCGCGGCAAGGGGGGCAAGCGGCACGGCGTTGACCTGAACGACCGGCGGCTGGCCCGCGTGGTCAAAAGCTGCCGGGAGATCCCCGGCCACGAGTTGTTTCAGTATCTCGACGACGACGGCAACAAGCAGGCCGTCGGTTCGGCCGACGTCAACGCCTACCTCCGCGAGATCAGCGGGCAGGAATTCACCGCCAAGGACTTCCGCACCTGGGCCGGCACCGTTCTGGCCGCCCTGGCCCTGCGGGAGTTCGAACAGTTCGATTCCAACACGCAAGCCAAACGCAATATCGTGCGCGCCATCGAAGCGGTGGCCGAGCGGCTCGGCAACACGCCCACCATCTGCCGCAAATGTTACGTGCATCCGGCGGTCATCGACGCCTACCTCGACGGCTCCATGCTCAAAACGCTCAAGCAGCGGGCCGAGCAGACCATAGCCGAGTCGCTCGACCAGCTCGGGCCGCAGGAAGCCGCGGTCATCGGCCTCTTGCAGCAGCGGCTGACCCTGGAGGTCGATGAAAAACGCGCGGGCTGATTCCCGCCGTGCTTGCCCGCCCGCCCCCAGGCGGTAACATGGTCCAGCATCAGGCCATGAACTATACGATCACTGAACTTCTGGGCGACGGCATCGCGGCCGAGTTGGCCGCCGCTGTTCGCACTCTTGCCTCCCGCTTGCCTGTCCGCCTCGAATTCGAGTCGATCGACCTCAGCCTTCCCAACCGGCTGGTCCGCGGCCCGGCAATCTACGACGAAGCCGCCGAGGCGATGCACCGCAACTGCTTCACCCTCAAGTATCCCACGATTACCGCCGACGAAAGCCCCAACGCCATCCTCCGCCAGCGCTGCGGTTTCTCGGTCATTCATCGCCCCGTGGCCACGATCCCCGGGGTGCCCACCAACTTTCGCCGTGAGCTGAACCTGCACATTATCCGCGTGGCCACCGGCGGCACCTACGACGATCCCGGCCGCATGATCGGCACCGACGCCGCCGTCAGTCTCCGCATCGTCGAGCGCGGACCCTGCCGCGAGGCCGCCCACTACGCCTTTCTGCTGGCCCGCAAGTTGGGCGCCACGGTGACCAGCTCGTCGAAGCACACGATCCAGAAGGTTACCGACGGGCTGTTCGAATCGGTCGTGGACGAGGTCGCGGCAGGCTTTGCCGACGTCGTCCACCAGGAGGAACTGTTCGACGCGCTCTTGGCCAAGATCGTGATGGTCCCCGAGCGCTTCCACGTGATCCTCGTCTTGAACGAGTACGGCGATTTCTTGAGCGACATGGCCTGCGGCCTGGCCGGCTCGATGGGCATCGGCGCCAGCGCCAGCCTCTCGTTCAATGCGCGGGGCGAGGTGCAATTGGCGATGTTCGATCCGGCCGGCGGCACGGCGCCGGACATTGCCGGCAAGAACCTGGCCAACCCGACCGCCATCTTCCTGGCCCTTTCGATGCTGTTGGCCGAGCTGGGCCAGCCGGCGCTCGGTTCGCTGATCGACGTCAGCACCCGCGCCGTCCTCCAGCGAGGTCTGCGCACCCGCGATCTGGGCGGCCACCTTTCCACCACCGCCTTCACCCACGCCGTCGCCGACGAGCTCTCCACGCGACTCGCGTAGCCAGCACGA
>JBBDNX010000739.1:0-3789 GCA_040877345.1 Pirellulales bacterium | reverse complement strand
CCGTCCCCGCCGAAGACCTTCACGACTCGCGGAGAAAAAAAGGGGATAAGTCCAATAAAAAAAGGGGATAAGTCCAATTAACCAGCGAAAGTGGACTTATCCCGAAATTGGACTTATCCCCTTTTCTTGCTCACATGGCAGCTTTTCTTGCTTAGCGCGAAGACCATGGCAGACGCGGTAGAAGGCAACCCATCCCGCTCGATCTGCCCTGCCCTTACTTCAACGCCATGCTGTCCTTGGCAAAGTCCGCATGCGCGTCGTGGGCGTAGAAGTGACGCCCGATCTCGTCGGCCACCACCGCCACGAACTGCCGCCGGAACTCGTCTTCCGGCTTGTCCTGCGTCGGAATCGACGAGTTCGGGGGGTACACCGTCTGCGGCAGCGGCTTCTGGTATACGACCTCGCCACCCTTCTTCATGTCGTACACCGTGATCAGCACCTTCGCCTTACCCTGGTACAGCGTCTGACCCTGCAACAGCCCGAAGCCCTCCAGGTCGATCCCCAGCACCATCTCCGCCTCCAACGCCTCGCCGATCTCCGTGTAGTCGTCCCACGTGTGCTCGTCCGTCCAGTCCGCGATCTTGGCCGGGTCGATCACCTTGATGTTCCGCACGTTCTTTTTCAGCAGGCGGCCCACCGCAACCGAGATGTCTGTCGCCGCGCTCGTCGAGCTGTATTCCAGCTCGGCCACCGGACGGCAGACCACCGCCACCCGCTTGTCCTTCAGCCCGCCGAACGCCGCCGGCACGTTGGCCCCTTTGATCACGTACAGCGCCGTCGCCAAGGCGCTCACGCAGCCCCCCTGCCCCGCCAGCGACACGCCTGCCAGCAGTGCCGCCATCATCCGTACCGGCCGCAAGCCGTTGGGTTTCATCGCATCCTCAAAAAAGGTCCGGGAGTGAATGGCACTGTCTTTTCTCAAACAGGCCGCGGTCCGCAGTCTTTCTGGAGCACGCCAAAAGACGACTCTCGGCCCCTTTTCAGAGCCGGCGTATCCAATCCAGCAAGGTCACCATGGCCACGATCACCGCCCCCACCGCCAGCATGCGCTCGGTCGGCCGAATCAGCAGCCAGCGGCCCCTGGCCGCCGACAGCATCAACCAGGGTCCGCCCAGCATCGTCAAGGCGGCCAGCAGCGCACCCGCTGCGTTGGCCCCGACGGCGCTGGACCAATCGCCGCGGACTGCATGGGCCCAGGACGTTGTCATCCCGCAGGAGAGGCATCGAATTCCAAACAGCCAAATTGAAGTGCAAGGCGGCAAGCCGAGTTGCCGATGCGTTCCTAACCCGGTCGGGCTTGGCTCGAGCCACAACGTCACCACCAACGGCACCATCCATCCGGCGCCCAGCGCGGCCGCCAAAAGCCGCCGCCGGCGCGTAAACCGAACTGAACCGGCTTGATCGGTCTGAATCACGCTGAAACCAGGCGGGAAAGGAGCGGGAGATTAACGTGATCTTCCGCCAGCCGCAAGACCGATTCAAGCCCCGGCGGGCCGACGCGGAGGAGCCAGCCAGCTTTCTAGGGCGCTCGAAGATGCCGCGTCAGACGCGCTGGCCGAGCACGATCCGCTTGAAAGTCGCGGCCAGCCCCGGATGGGCCAGCGAGAGCCGTCGTAGACCGCCCGCCGCCTGCATCGCCAGGGGACCGAGCTCCGCAGCGCTGGCCAGGCGGGCTTTGAGCGTCCCGATTTCCTGCTCCGCGGCCTGCAGCCGGTCGTCGGCCACGCGGAGCGCTTGCCGCAGCTCCCACACGTTCTGCAGCTCGCCGGCCAGTTCAGACCAGGTCAGCTTGATCCAGTTGGCGTCGGCCTGCCGCGCGTCGAGCGCCGCGTCGGGATCACAGGCATAGCCCAGCTCGGCGAAGCTCCCGGCCAGCGGCTCCGCCATTTGCCGGGCCTCGGCCATCGGCAGGAACGACTTCCAAAGTCCGGGCTGTCCTTTCCAGAAATGAAAGGAGTGCCGCGACTGCGATTCTCTCAGCTTATCGAGCGTATTGGCAGCCACCGCATCCTCCGGCCGGTGGCGCGCGCCGACGTCGAGGCCGGCAACCAGCCGTGCCAGCTCGCCGTACGGATCGCGAACCAGGTCCTCGTAGCGGACACGGTGCACGCCGGGCTGGTGCCACCAGGAGCTGCTGACCGACAGCAGCGCGGCCGCGCGGGCACCGGTCGCGTAGTCCAGAAAAGCCGTGCTCCGCGGCATGGCCCCGAAGATCGGCGTCTCGTCCCCTCCTTCGCCGGCGAGCCAATGGCTCGTCGAGGGGGCGCACAGCGCGAAATGCAGAATCGAAATCAACACGTCGAACGGATGACGCGCCAGTACGACGACGTGAAAGCCGTGCTCGTCCAGCCGCTGGACAAACTCCGGAGTCGGCCGCCAATGGATCTGCAGCACGCAGCCCTCGGGCAAGCCGGCCCAATCGAAATCGTCCGGAACGTGGGCAGCCATCTCGCCGACTTCGTACAGGCTGCTCAAAAGCCGCCGCAGCCAGGTATTGCCCGACCGCGGCGAGCTGATGATGGCGGCCCGCACCTGCCCAGCGTGTCCCTTTCCAGGAGCTGGATCGTCGGCCGGGATCGCGTTGGATGGATCGCTGGGCACCGGTCGGAGTCGCTCCAGCAACGTTGATTGGTTCCGAAGCACTGCACTTATCGGGTTTTGCCCGACGCGGAATGAGCGAAACTTCGATCGGCCGGACCGCTTTGTCCCAGCCGGACCGGCTGCCCCATTTACCGCGTCCCGTTCGTATCCCCCTTCGTATGACCCCATTCATGGGGTCTCCCCGTTCGTGACCCCATTCATCGCCCAGATTGCCCCGATGCCCCTTTTTTGTGGCGACGCTGGCTGGCCAGATTTGCCGGGGGCCCGGCGGCTCCGCGGTCGATGTAGTCGCCCGGCGCCCAGGGCAAAGCGCAGCCGCGACAGCCGCGTAGCGCCGCCCTGGGGAGCGTTGCAGCCCCTTCCCCCAAATCCGACAATGATCGGATGGTCGCACTTCGATCAAGCAACCCGCTGAAGCGGCGCTGGAGCTGGCGCCAGTACAGCGTCTCGACGCTCCTCATCGTCGTGACCATCCTCTGCGTCTTGCTCGCACGGGTGGTGGTCCCTGCCGAGCGGCAGCGACGAGCGGTGGCGGCGATACGCGAGTCGGGAGGCTCGCTACGACCGCTACCAGCAGCAGGCGTTCTCGCTGCTCACCTCGCCCGAGGCCAAGCGCGCCTTGGCCCTCGAAGAAGAGCCTGACGACGTACGGGACCGTTACGGCCCTTCCATCAATGGCCAGTGTGCCCTGATGTGCCGGCGCCTGGTCGAGGCGGGCGTGCCGTTCGTCAACTTCCAGTGCCAGACGGCCCTTTTCGCCGGCGGGGGGATCCGGGGCGGCCAGGTCTTTGGTGCATCCGACAAGATCGCCGCCTACCCCAAAGATCAGCCCGTCCAGCCCGAGCACGTCGCCGCCACCGTCTACGATGCCCTGGGCATCTACGACGACCTCTGGGTCCACGACGCCCAGCAGCGGCCCTCTCACCTGCTTGAGAACGGCCACCCCTTGCCGCTCTTTGGTTAGCCCCCTGGCATAGTGCCGGACTCGTGCCACTTGCTAGCTAGGAACCAGGAACCAGAAACTAGCAACTTCAAAGTCCCGAAGGGGCGCAACATACCAGCCCACGGGCAACGCCCTGGGTAACCGTCGCCAAAACAAATTGTCGTAGACCGATGTCTCAGCATCGGTCCCGTGATGTGCTCCACTCGCTCCGCTAGTGGTTGTTTTTCCGCTGCCTCCGGCGCATC
>JBBDNX010000738.1:0-1936 GCA_040877345.1 Pirellulales bacterium | reverse complement strand
CCCGAAAACTTGACGGTGGTCCGGCACCGGTCGTCTCGCGGCGCCCCGCGCTGCGGTCGTTCGGTTCCGGTTTCGGCTACCTGGCGTTCGCCGGTTTGGCTCACGAGGCGGCGGCCAAGGAAGCTGCCTCGCGGGCTGCCGGCGGCGCCCTGGCCCCCCAGTCGCCCCATTTCCCGGCGCGGGCCAAGCGTGTCATCTTCCTGTGCATGAACGGCGGGCCTTCGCACGTCGACCTGTTCGACTACAAGCCGGTCTTGAACGCCCGCTCGGGCGAAGCGGCGGGCATCGGCCCCGGCCAGGGGGGGGCCAGGCTGCTCGGCTCACCCTTCAAGTTCGCCCAGCACGGCGAGTCAGGACTCTGGGTTTCGGAAGTCTTGCCACTCCTGGCCAGACAGGCCGACGACCTGTGTTGCATCCGCGGCATGCACACCGACCTGCCCAACCACTCGCAGGCCTTCATGCAAATGCACACCGGCAGCTTCCAGTTCGTGCGGCCGTCGGTCGGCGCCTGGACGCTGTACGGCCTGGGCAGCGAGAACGCCGACCTGCCCGGCTTCATCACGGTCAACCCTCCCTCGGACAACGGCGGCGCGCGGAACTACGGCAGCGCCTTTCTTCCGGCGATCTGCCAAGGGACCAGGATTGGCGGCAACCAGATTCCGGGTTTCTACGCGGCCTTGTTGGGCAAGGACGAAGAGCCCGGGCCGCCGCTGAAGAACATCGACAACCCCGACGTTCCTCGCGGCCTGCAACGGGCGCAGCTCGACCTGGTGCGGGACCTCAATCTGCACAAGCTCCAGCGCGACGCCTATCATCCCGAGATCGAAGGCGCGATCGAATCGTTCGAGCTCGCCTTCCGCATGCAGGACGAGGTGCCCGAAGTCCTCGACCTGGCGTCCGAGCCCGAGTCGATC
The DNA here is from genome assembly GCA_040877345.1 of Pirellulales bacterium. Classification (GTDB taxonomy): domain Bacteria; phylum Planctomycetota; class Planctomycetia; order Pirellulales; family JAICIG01; genus JBBDNX01. The sequence goes on along the minus strand of JBBDNX010000738.1, from coordinate 1,022 downwards.
CTCGACCTGTACGGCGTCGGCCCGGGGCTGCCGACCAGCCGCTTCGGCCGCCAGTGCATCCTGGCGCGCCGGCTGGCGGAAGCGGGCGTGCGGTTCATCGAGATCACCGCGCCCGTCGGTTGGGACCACCACTTTCTGCTCAAGGACGAGCTGGCGAAGAGTTGCGCCGCCACCGACCGGCCGGTTGCCGCGCTGCTGATCGACCTGAAGCAACGTGGATTGCTCGAAGACACGCTCGTCGTCTGGGCCGGCGAGTTCGGCCGCACGCCGTATGGCCAAAGCGGACACGGCCGCGACCACAACAACAAGGGCTACACGATCTGGATGGCGGGGGGAGGCGTGAAGCGCGGCACCAGCTTTGGCGCCACCGACGAATACGGTTACGAGGCGGTGGAGAACCCGGTGCATATTCACGACTGGCACGCCACGGTCCTGCATCTGTTGGGCCTTGATCATCGCCGCCTGACGTTCAATTACGCCGGCCGCGACTTCCGTCTCACCGACGTCTACGGCAAGGTCGTTACGGAGATTCTCGCGTAACAAGCGCCGCTCTGCCGGCCGCCGTGGTAGACTACATCTAGGCCGCGGTTGCCAGCCGCCGCGGCGGTGGCATCGCTCGGCTGGCGGTTGCTTTCGGAGGAGGTGCCCGCATGGCTTCCATCGTGCCGCGTCCCGGCCAGTACACCTTCGACGACTTCCTGGTCCTGATCAAGGAACATGAGAAGGCCGACTTGCTGGACGGAGTGATCTACATGGCGTCACCCGAAAGCACCGACGATAACAGGCTGGTCGCTTGGCTGTGCAAGCTGATGGGCAACTTCGTGGATGAATTGGATCTGGGAGAGGTGTTTGTCACACGGGTCGCATTCCGGATCACCGAGAAGCGGGGGCCGGAGCCGGATCTCGCATTTGTGGCCAAACGACGCCTGCGGCTGGTGCAAAGGGGATTTGTGGACGGGCCTCCCGATATCGCCGTGGAGATTGTCAGCCCCGATAGCGTCGAGCGGGACTATGTCGTCAAG
>JBBDNX010000737.1:0-10578 GCA_040877345.1 Pirellulales bacterium | reverse complement strand
TGTCGGCCGTCTGCACGCCCGTTGGATCGGCCGATCCAGTTACGGTGCCTGCCAGCAAAGTCTCCGCCCGGCGCCGCCAATACGCGCCGTGCCTGGCGTCGATCGCGCGGACCAGGTTGGCCGCCTCCGATTGCCACTGGCGGGCCTGGCGGGTGTTGTCGGCCTGGTCGGCCGCTTGCCAGGCAGCCAGATGCGCTTCGAGCCGGGCATAGTCGAGGTTGCCGGAGGTCTCTTCGTCGGCCGAGTTTCGTTCGTGGGCGGCGGCCAAGGCGTCCTCCAGCCGGCCCTGGTCCAAAGCCAGGCGAATTTGTTCGGCTCTGGCCGCCAGGTGAACTTGCGGAGGAGGCTCGCGCTGGGTGAGCAATTCGATCCGCTGGTCCGCCGCGCGGAAGTCTTCCAACAGCCGGTAGCAGACGATCTGGTCGAGCCGGGCGTTCCAAGTCAATGCGTCGAAGACGTCGGTCCGGGCCAGCGTGGAAAGCAGGTTGACCGACTGGCGCAGCGAGTTCGCGCGATCGGGACTTCCTGCCGGATAGCACTGCCCCTGGTTGCGGAAGGCGCGGGCAAGCTGATAGCTGACGTGGTCGGCCAGCGAGGCCAGTTCCGACTCCGACAGTCCATCGAGCGGCGCGGGGCCGCGCTGGTTGGCCTGCCGCTGCTGGGCGGCGACGGTGGCTGCCGCCTCTTCGAGCTGTTTCGCGGCGGCCCGCAAGTGGGTCCGGGCCTGCTCGATCTGTTGTTCGGTGGCCCGCACCAGCTCCGCTTCTTGCCGTGCCAGCTCACCTCGGGCCAGGTGCACCAGGCCACGTTGTACCTGCTCCAAAACACGCCACGGGTTGTCGGCTTGGGCGCCCGATTGGTCCAGTGCATCGATGGCCTGCTGCCAGAGCGGCTCTCGCTTGTCCGGCGCCGAATGCAGGGCGTGTTCCGTGAACGACCGCGACAGCTCGATTGCCAGGCGGCTGCGACGTTCGTTGGAAAGGCCGGGTGCATCGAGGCGGTCGCGGCAGGCAATTTCGGCCAGCTCGAACAGCCGCCGTCCGCGCAAGCCCTCGAGAAAGCGGGCCTCCAGTGAGCTGGCGGCGGCAAGGGGCAGCGCCGGCCGGACCAGTTCGACCCCCATCTCTTGCAACTTTTGCCTGGCCAGCGAGCCCGGCTTGCTCGAGGAATAGTGAGCGGCCAGCTCGCGATAGAGCATGGGCGCCGCATCCGCCTGGCCGGTTTTCTCCAGCGATTGCGCTGCCGCCAGCAGCCCTTCCGCGGCCAAGGATCGCTGCTGGGCATAGAGAATGGGAACGTGCAGTAGCAGCAAGGCCGCCTGAACCGGGTCACCGCGCTGCGCCGCGATGCGGCCCAAGGTGAGATAGGGCCCAGCCCGCAGATCTTCGGGGAATTCTGCGAGATTCTTTTTCCACGCGGCGAGTTGCTGCTGGCTGGCGGTAGCCGCGGCGCCCCGCCAGAGCTGGGCCTGCGCCAGTGCCGCTATGCGCGGGTCGGGATCTTTGGCCACGGGCTCCAGCCGTTCGAGTGCCGCCTGGCCGAGCGGGCCGGGCAGCAGGTGGCTGGCCGCCAGCAGCACCGCCGGCGAATCGTGCCTGGCCATCCACTCCCGCGCCTTGGGCTCCAATTGCGGGTTTGGCTCGGCCGGCAGCCAGCTCAACGGGATCACGTGAAAGTAGGGCGTGGCCGGATCGTCTTTGATCAAGGTCAGAAACAGCTCGCCGGCCTGGGCCAACTGGTTCAATTCGGCGTAGCACTCGATCAGCCGGGCCAGGATCATCCGCTGGACCCAGCGCCGCGGCTCTGCGCGTGCGGCCGCCTGGTACTTGCCAATCGCTTCGCGATGCTGGCCCTTGGCAAATAGCGTATTTGCGGCAGAGTGCGGCTCGGTCCACTCGGACTCGATGTCGCGGACCCGCGCCGCGGGGAACTTGCGCTGGCGGCCACCGGGCAGCTCAAGCACGAGCTCGCTGCCCGTGTACTCGAGCACCTTGCCGGCCAACCGCGTGCAGGACCGGGGGTTGCTCGTCGATGAAAGATAGACGATGTCCTGACCGCAGGCGGCCGGCAGCTTCGCCAGGCCGAGCATCGCACAGATGGCAGATGCTCCGATCAGGAAGCGATAGATCGGCAGCCGGTTTCGTGGCACGTCGTAGTGTCTTCCCGTGAGAGCACCCGTAAGAGAGATGTCACTCGCGTGAGCGGTATCTGGAGATGTCGATGTAGACGTACTGCCCGCCGTTCTGGCGCGCCAAGCGGACAAGAAAGTTCTCGCGCCCGATGGCGGGGCCCAGTCCGAATTCGATCGTGTTCACCGAGGTGCGGCCGCCGTTGCGCCGCTTGATGTCGGCCAGTTGCCCGGCTGACAGCTCGGGTTGATCGGCGTCGGTGAGGAAAAAGATCACGTCCGGCGCAAGCCGCAAGGCCTTTTGCAATGCCTCCTCGTGGCGCGTGCCGCCGTCGGCCCGGATCCTGGAAACGAAGGACTGTGCCAGCTTCTTGTTGGCTTCGGTGCCGAACAAGAGTCCGCCCCGCTGCCGCCCGACCGGCATCACCGTCGGCTTTTCGTTGTAGAAGATGATTTGAAACTGGTTGGTGTCTCCCAGGTTATCGAGGCTGGCCATCAATTCGGTCTTGGCGGCGTTGAGCGGGCTGGTGGAGCCGCCTCCCATACTGCCCGATCGATCGAACACGTAGACAAACGCGTTGCCTTCGCCTACCACGCCGTAGACCTTGGTCCGCGCCTTACCCCCCTGGATGCGGGCCGGTTGCCGCGGACCTCCGGTAAAGTCGCCCGCGCCGGTGGCCGGGCCTTGTCCGCCTGTCCCCGCCAGACCCGACAATTCCATGGCGCCCGGCAGGGCCGAGCTGGCATCGACCGGCGGTCGGTCGTCGAAGATCTCGCTGATCGGGCCGCCCGATGGCTGCTGGGCGGCGGTGGTCTGCTCGGCGGTGGTCTGCTCGGCGGTGGAAGCCGTGACCGCCACCGTGGAGTGCTCGTCCTCGAACATTTCGCCGTCGAGGTCGTCGGTGTTGATGGAGGCGGCCAATTCGGCCCCCGGCTGGGCCTGCGTGCCGCGCGGCAGAATGGTAAAGGTGTACCCCAGGATCACCACCAACAGCGCGTGCAGCACCAGCGAGCTGAGCCAGGCGGGCGCCGCAACCTGCCAGCGCCAGTCGCGAGAGCTCTGATCAGGAGAGGTGCGGGCCTCGAGCAGCGGATCGAACGGCACCGGCGCAGTTGGTGGGGATGGTTTCACAAGCCCATGCCCGGAAAAGGATTGCGAAGAAGAGGTGTCCGCAATTCTAGGGGCCGCCGCCCGAAGGGTCAACGTGAGCCAACTTCAATCCGGGGCCCTTGGACACTATAATTCCCCGCTTGCCCGTGAGCGGGCGTTCTTGCGGTCGGAGAGTCCTTTGCGGATTGTCACTTATCCCCATCCTACGCTGACGCGGCCTTCCAAACCCCTGCGCAGGGTCGACGCCGAACTGCACACGGTGGTGCGGCAGATGTTCGACCTGATGTACGAAAAAGACCACCGGGGCATCGGACTGGCGGCCAACCAGGTCGACCTGCCCTACCGGCTGTTCGTGATCAACCTGACGTGCGACCCGGCCCTACGCGACCAGGAGTTCGTTTTCATCAACCCGGTGCTGAGCCAGCCCAAAGGCTCAGCCGAGGAGGAGGAGGGTTGCCTCAGCCTGCCCGGCCTCTATGCGCAGGTCAGACGCCCCGAGCGGATTACCGTGAACGCCTACAACCTGGCCGGCCAGGAAGTGACCATGGGCCTGGAGGGTCTTTTTGCGCGGGTGGTGCAGCATGAGACCGATCACCTGGACGGTGTGTTGTTCATCGACCGGCTCAGTCCGGCGGCCCACCTGGCGGTCCGCGAGGCGCTCGCGGAGTTCGAGGCCGACTTCCAGAGCCGCCGGACTCGCGGAGAGATTCCCAGCGACGAGCAGATTCTGAGCCGGCTTGCCGAATTGGAGCAGCTCCGGGCCTAGTCGCGGCGTTGGCGGGCCGGCCGAAATACGCGGTTGCCACGGTTCGCGGCACTTCTTAAGCGAGACCGACGTTGATGCGTGTAGTCATGATGGGCACTGGAGCGTTCGCGGTGCCGACGTTTCGCGCGCTGTTGGACAGCCGCCACGCGGTCGCCGGCCTGGTCACGCAACCCGCGCGCGCGGTCCCCGCCGGCCATCGGCCGCCGCCGAGCCCCATGCGGGTGCTTGCCGAGAGGAACCTACCGATCCTGGCGCCCGAGAACGTGAATACCGACTCCGCCCGGGCCGAACTGGCGGCCTGGGAGCCCGATGTGTTCGTGGTGGCCGACTATGGGCAGATCCTGGCCGCCGCCACGCTCGATGTTGCCCGGCTGGGTGGCGTGAACCTGCACGGGTCGCTGTTGCCGAAGTACCGCGGCGCGGCCCCGGTGAACTGGGCCATCTATCACGGCGAGAGCGAAACGGGTGTCAGCGTGATCCAGATGATTCCGCGCATCGATGCCGGCCCTTGCCTGGCGCAAGCCTCGACGCCGATCGATCCGGATGAGAACTCGATCGAGCTCGAAGCCCGGCTGGCCCAGTTAGGCGCGCCTTTGGTGCTGGCCACGATCGAGGCATTGGCAGCCGGCCGCGTCGAACCATTGCCGCAAGATCCCGGCTTGGCCACGCCGGCCCGCCGGCTGCGCAAATCGGACGGCCTGGTGGATTGGAGCCGGCCGGCGGAGGCAATCAGGAACCAGATCCGGGCCATGGAACCTTGGCCCCGGACGTACACCTTCTGGCAGCGAGCCGAAGTGGACGCGATGCGATTGATCCTTGGCCGCGCGAAGGTCCGGGCCGACGACGCATCGACTTGGCAGGGCCTGCAAAAGCCGATTGTGCCCGGCACGGTACTGGAGGCGAAGGAGAGACTGCTGGTCGCCACCGGGCAGGGAGTGCTCGAGATTGAATCGATGCAGCCGGCCGGCAAGCGCATGCTCGGCGCGGGCGAGTTTCTCCGGGGCCATCCGCTGAAGCGAGGAGACCTCTTGGGGAAGGATGAGAGGGAGGGCAGAAGGCAGAGGGCAGAAGGCAGAAAGGAAGTGTGATCGTGAGGCGCGATGAAGGTCGCTCCGGCGAGTCGGCGGGTGGCTGGGGCAAAGCGGTAGCGTGCCCCAGTCTTCGTCTGTCGTCTCCCCCCTTCCCCCGATCCCCCCCTTCGGTCTCCGTTACGCTGGGTGGCTCGGGGAAATACTCGGGCGAAGTTTTCAGTTTTCAGGAGGTGAGCCTCTGCCGCCTTCCTCCTTCTGCCTTCCGCTGTTCCATGGTAGCATGCACGGAGTTGTCGGTTCGACGCTCTCAACCCTTCGAGCAGTGGAAAAGGCCGTGTCGAAATTAGCGGGTAAGGTTGCCTTGGTTACCGGGGCGAGCCGTGGAATCGGCCGCGGCACGGCCGTTGCGCTGGCGCAGGCCGGCTGCCACGTGGCGGTGAACTACCGCAGCGGCGGCGCCGAGGCGGAAGAGGTGGCCGCCGAGATCCGCCGTGCCGGCTCAAAGCCTCTCTTGGTCCCGGCCGACGTGGCCGACTGTGAGGCGGTCGAGCGGATGGTGGCCCGCACGGTCGAGGAGTTGGGCCGGCTCGACATTGCGGTGACCAATGCCGCCTACAGCGACCGCGAGCCTTTTCATACCGCCGACCTCGATGGCTTCCGTCGCACGGTCGACGTTACGATGTGGGGGGCGTTTTATACGCTGAGGGCGGCCGCGCGGCAGATGATTCGGCAAGGGCAGGGGGGCGTGATCGTCGTGATCAGCTCGCCACATGCCTACACGGCGGTGCCCCGCTCGATGGCTTATAACATGTCGAAGGCGGCCATCGATCAGATGGCCCGTACGGCGGCCATTGAGCTCGTGGACGAGCGGATACGGGTGAACATCATCCATCCAGGGTGGATTGACACGCCGGGCGAGCGCAAGTTCGCCAGCGAGGAACAACTGCGGCGGGCAGCCGAAAAACTTCCCTGGAAGCGGATGGGCCGGCCCGGCGAGATAGGCCGCGGCGTGGTGTTCTTGTGCGACCCGGACAGCGACTACATCACCGGCACTTCGCTGGGCATCGACGGCGCGATCACGCTCCCCTGGTGGGCCAGCCGGGGCTCCGCGGTACCCGAATAAAAAACCCGCATGGATTCGAGTGCTCGTATCTTGACGATGAAAACCGCCTACCTGCTTCCCTGTCGTTGCGGCAACAAGTTGCCGGTTGAGACTGCTCAGTCGGGCCTGGCTGTTCGCTGTGCGTGTGGCAATGAGTTGACCGTGCCCACCTTGCGGGACATGGCCAGGCTCGAACAGGCACAAATCGCCTCCGAAGCGGCGCCGGTCCGAGTGAAGGCGGAGTGGGGGATCCGCCAGGGGCTGATTTTCCTGGGGCTCGCGACCATTCTCGTGTGCGTGCCACCATCGCTATTCCTCTGGTACAGCTATCCACAGCCACCGCGCGTTGTCGAAGATTTCGACCAGAAAAACCGCGAAGACCTGGACAGCTACACGATCGAGCAGGTCTGGGAAGCGTGGCACCAATTGCAGGCCGGCTTGACGATCGCAGAAGAGGAGCCCGGCATGCTGCAATACTTGCACGTGGAAAGCGTATTTCGGAACTGGGCGTACCTGGCGGCCGTGGTCGCGGGCGCCGGAGTGCTGCTGACGGTCGCCGGGCTGGCCTGGCCGCGGCAGCGCAAGAAGGGGGGCCCGCTGCCAGGCTGAAGCAGTTCCGGTTTTCCGGATTCCTCCTTCGTCAGATCTGCTGGCATTGTGACCGGTTCCGCCGTTTGGCGAACTTCCGGGTTACTTTTCCGGCCGTCTCGCCCCGTCCCCCGTTGCGGCCATTCCCCCGTCGGCTGCTCCCCGGCGTGGCCACTCCTTGATGGCCGAGTCGGCCGCCTTCACCAGCGGCGTGTAGCGCGGGTGCCGCGACTCCTTGTAGGGATCGTTGCGGGCCGCATTGTAACAGCAGATCAACGACCAGCGGGGGTTGGCGGAGGTGTTCTGGTCGGAGCGGTGCAGCAGGTTCGAATCGAAGAACAAGGCGTCGCCGGGCATGGCCTCGATGTAAACCAGCTCCATTCGTTCGATGGCCGCCTGGACCCGCTGGGGATCGGCGCCCGTCTGATCGCCGGTCTTGCCGTGATCGATCCGCCCCATCAGGTGCGATCCGCGCAGCACCTGCAGGCAGCCGTTCTCCCGGTTGGCGCGGTCGACCGCGATCAGGCAACTCGCCAGCAGTGGAAACAGGCAGCCATTGTGGTACCAATAGCCGTAGTCCTGGTGCCACTCCCAGGCGCCCCCCACAAACGGCTGCTTGAGCATCATCTTGCTGTGATAGTGATACACTTCCCCCTCGAGCAACTGCTCCATGCGGTCCACGATCCTCGGCGAGCGTGAGAACATGCCGTACAGGTCCTCGCCCGGATGATTCCAAAGTGCCAGCCGGGTTTCGCGGCCCGTGGCGTCCTTGCGGCCATAGGCGCTGGCCGCCAGCGACTGATCGTTGCGGGCATAGTCGAGCAGGATGCCCATCTCCTGGGCGTCGAACAGCGCGGGCAGCGGCACGTAACCGTCGCGCCGATAATCGGCCAGTTGATCGGGCGTGAACAAGTGAGTCGTCATGGCAGATGATCAACCGGTCGTTGTGCCGAATGCTCCGTACGCGTTTAGTATACCGGATGCACCGTTCGCCGGCTCGCCCGGCGGATGACAAAGACCACGTCCTCGGTGTTTCCATCGAGTCTCACGGGACGCTCGATGTCGTAGGCGAAGTCGAACGTTTCGATCAGCTCCAACTCCGGCACCTGCGCCAGCAGGCGGCTGAACTGGCCCGCCGTATAGGTCCGAAACACGACCTCCTCGGTCAGACGAAACTGCTTCAGCGGCGTGTACACGTCGACGGCCACGCCGATCCGCTCCCGCCGTGCTCGCCGATCGAGATCGATCGACCGCATTTGCGAGACAGCCGCCAGGTGCCCCCGCCGTGCCGACCATGATTCCTGGGTGCACCGGCAAGCGCCGGCAGGTGTGAGGTGCAGACCCAGCACGTAGAGTCCGCCCGGGGCCAGGTTGTCGGCCATGGACCGCAAGTGTGCCAGGGCTGCCGCCTCGCTGTGCAAGTGCCGGAAGCTGTTGATCAGGTTGAAAGCGGCGTCGACCTTGGCGGGCAGCGAAAAGCAGCTCATATCGCCGACAAATGCGGTTGGGCCGAACCCGTGGCGGATGAGCCGTTGGTTGCAGAAGCGGACCGCCTTGGCGTTCAGGTCGTTGCCCGACACGTCGTAGCCCTGGTGGGCCAGCTTGAACAGCAACCGCCCGGTGCCACATGCCGGCTCGAACACGCTCCGCACGCGGCGGCCCGGGAACTTGTCGAACGCGGCCGCCAGAAAATCGAACTCGGCCTTCCAATCCGAGCCGAACAACAGGTCGTAGATCCGCGGGTGGTCGTAGAGCGATTCGCTGGTGAGCTCGATCATCTCCAACTGCCCGCGGGACTGTTTTTCATCGGCCTTGTTTGATACAACGCCCATAGGCCATTCGGCGGCTGGCTTCCAAACCATTCACCCAGGTTAGTTAACCATGAAGGCCGCGTACATCCAAGAGACCGGGCCTGCCGAGAACATCATTTACGGCGATCTCGCCGATCCCGAACCGAAGGGCGCCCAGGTGCTGGTGCGGGTCAAAGCGGTGGCCGTCAATCCGATCGACACGTACTTGCGGTCCGGGGCGGTCAAGATGCAACTGCCCATGCCGTTCGTGGTGGGCTGCGACCTGGCGGGGGTGGTCGAACGTTGCGGCCCCGAGGCCAAGCGGTTTCGCCCAGGCACGCGCGTGTGGGGGAGCAACCAGGGATTATTGGGCCGGCAAGGGACGTTTGCCGAGCTGGCCGCCGTCGACGAAACGTGGTTGTATCCGACTCCCGACGGCGTCAAGGACGAGGAGGCGGCCGCCATCGCGCTGGTAGGCATCACGGCCCACTTGGGGCTGGTCCGCTGTGCCGCGCTGAAGGCCGGCGAGACGCTGTTTGTCCATGGGGGCACCGGTGGCGTTGGTTCGAGCGTGGTGCAGATGGCCAAGGCGATCGGTGCCCGCGTGATCACCACGGGCGGCTCGACGGAGAAGGTGGCGGCCTGCCGCGAGTTGGGCGCCGACCTGGCGGTGAACTACAAGTCCGAAGACGTGGACGCGGCCATCCGAGGTTCTGCGGCCGGGGGGGTCAATGTCTGGTGGGAAACGCTCCGCGAGCCCGACTTCGAGCGGGTGGTGCCCTTGTTGGCTCCGCGGGGCCGCATGATCGTGATGGCCGGCCGCGAGGCCCGCCCGATTTTCCCGGTCGGTCCGTTCTACGTGAAGGACTGTTCGCTGCACGGCTTTGCGATGTTCAACGCCACGCCCGACGAGCAGCGCCGGGCCGCGGAGGACATCAACCGTTGGCTGGCCGAGGGGAAGCTGAAGCCCCGCATCGACCGCGTGTTGCCCTTATCCCAGGCGGCGGAGGCCCACCGCCTGCAGGAAGAAAACACGCTTCACAAGGCCGGCACGCTGGCCGGCAAGATCGTGCTCAAGCCCGAGGAGTAATTAGTGGTGTGGCGCACGGCTGGCGGATGGGTGTGATCGGGAGCCGTTGGTCGATCCACTGCCAATGGTTGTCACGGGCTACGCTCGACAGAGCGGTGTGTGGCCAGCCTCGACCAGGCCATCCACCGCTGCCTGGTGATCGCGAAGCCGTGCCGCCTCCAACGGTCCGCGGTCAGGAATCTTCACTACCACCGTGCCGGCGCAGGCAATTCCGGTGCGGTGCAGACCTGGAGAGTCAGACCGGCGCGCCAGCACGGCGTCGCGCGGCGGGCGGACTGCTGTGCCGAGGCAACGGGATGTAATTCCCCCTCCGGCATCAACGCAGCGCCGTCGCCCGGGTTGGGCTGCGCCGGTGCTTCTAAGCGCTCGATGGATTCGATCCAACCCGCTTCGCCCCAATACAAGGCATCTTGCCAGAACGGAGGATCGGCGCCGCGGTCCCTCAGGAACCGCAGCCGTCCAATCCGCCCGCGGTATTGGCACACCAGTTGAGTCAGCCCGCGCACGTGGTCTCGATCGTTGTGCGTTGCCACAATCAACGGTAGGTAAGTGACACCCAAGCCGCGAAGCCAGTGCGCCAGCCGGCGACCATCCGCGCCTACGTCCACCAGGGTGGCGCGGCCGTCGCCCCATGAGCCTTCCAGGACGACCAGGCAGTTCCCGTGCCCCACCTCCAAGCAGTACAGCCCTGCGGCCATGCGTTCAGGCGCCTCCCGGCAGGTCCGTCCGTAGCGGCCAACAGCCGGGCTCATCGGCCAATGTCACGGGAATTGCTTCCCAAGCCGCGCGCCGAGCGCCTGGGTCGTTGGGGTCTGATACGTGTCGAGGGTTTTCGACCCAGTCAATCCGCTTTGGAAACTCGCGCACGGATGCCAGGAACCAGTCACCGGGTGACAGATCGAACAGTGCCGGGTGTGCGTCCCGGCGGCGAAGCACTGTCGTTTGGTCCTTTGTGCCACCTGGTCCTATCAG
>JBBDNX010000736.1:0-1943 GCA_040877345.1 Pirellulales bacterium | reverse complement strand
GTGGCGACGCGGCAGGTGTACTTGCCCGGGCAGTCGAGCAGGCTGTATTCGACCTGCTCGTTCATCTCGAGGACCAGCTTGTCCAGACCGCGGCTCGAGAAATACTCCTCGGGCAGCAACGGGTTGGCGGTGATGAAAGCATGCCCCATCGGCCCTTTCAGCTTGTTCTTGCTGCCCGCGTATTCCTGCACCACCTGCTGGGCAAGCCGCAAGGCCGCCAGCGACCGGTTTTCCCGCTTTCCCTCCCTAGCCCGTTTCTCCAGGTTCAAGCAGTCGGGCTGAGCGTACTTGAGCCTCTCCAAAACGCGTTGGGCCTCCGCCGAGTCGACCGAGGGATAGTCTCCCACCAGCACCCCGATCTCCCGAATGTGGTTGCCCCGGCGGTATTTCAGCCGGGCAGGACCGCCGTACTGGTCCTGGCCCCTCCCGTGGGTGCCGGCCGTGTAGTCGAAATCGACCTGGTGGGTATAGGCGGCCAGCTTGTAGCGGCTGCGGAGCTCGTAAATCAGCTCGCGCGCCTGCAGTTCCGCCTCATCGCCGGAGAAAGTGGCGGCCATGATCATCCAAGGCCCCTGTTGGTCGGTGAGCGGATATGTCTTTTCCGGGTCCGCCTCCAATCGCTTGAACAGGGCCACTTTCTGCCATGGGGGGGCAGCCGACAGGCTTCCAACCGGGACGCAGGCCAGGCAGCAAGCGATCAGGATGGCAGGCAGCAAGCAGTCGGGCTTCATGGAATACTCCGGTATGGGGGCAATAGACGGACGGTCCACGCGTTCGGCAGCCATGGCGGGGCCGCCGGGCTGGCTTATTCGGCGTCGTTTTTCAGGGAAAAGGCGCGATCCGGCGAACGACCGAGACCGCCAAGAATGGGGCGGGAGTCTACCGCGCGGCCGTTTGGGGTTCCAGGTCATTTGAGCACGGGGTCATTTGAGCACGGGGTCATTTGAGACCGGGGGCGAACGGCAGAGGCCTTTTCCGGCGTCCCCGTCACCCCGCTTGCAGCGTGGGGAAGCGACCGGCGTGACCAGCCGCCGGCGTGTCGTCAGCCGCTTCCGCGGCGCCAGCAAAATCATGGAGAAAAATTCCACGGGAAAAGGCCTGTAAATGCTTTGAACTGGTCGGGCTGCCAGATACAATGCGGGCATGCTCTGAAAAACATCGGCGGCCCTTTCTCCGGATCGACCGAACCACGTTCTGTGGTTCTTGAAGGGGAGCGCCGAGGCTGAGTTCCATGTCATGAAACGTCTGGGCTGTTTGCATTCGACTGCGTCGGGTTCTCCGCACCTCGGAATCTCCGGTTTCGGGAGCGCTGCACGTGCACCTACGGACGGGAAGTCCAAGGGGCAGCGGGCGGCGCTTGCACACCCCGGCGTGGCGCGCCAGCGACAGCCAGCCAACCGTGCGCATGGGTAGACAATACGGCGCGAGAACGCCAGGCACGGATCTGGCGCAATAACGCCCCAGCAAGCGATGGTGCCACATGTCGCGGCGGCCAAGTCCCATGCGGGCCACTCCGACTCCGGCAGTCGCGGCGAGACAAAAGAAGGAAACGATGATAAGTAAACCAGCCGATTTCAACGGGCGAAGGCCGTCCAACAGGAAGCTGTCGGCGGTGCCCGATCCGTTGGTCAAAGACCTGGTCAAGGTGTTCAAGCTGCTGTCCGACGAGACGCGGCTGCGGATCCTCTTGTACCTGACGCGCAACGAAGAGCTGCACGTCCGGGCCTTGTGCGAGATCCTGGGGCAAAGCCAGCCGGCGGTCAGCCATCATCTGGCCCTGTTGAGGGTGGCGGAGCTGATTGAGTCGCGCCGCGAGGGCAAGCACAACTTTTACCGGATTCTGCCGCAGCGCTTCGAGGAACTGCTGGACATGGTGTTTGCCACCGTGCCCAAGCATCAGCGGCTCATCCGCTTCGAGGACTACGTGCTCAGCTACGAGCCCG
>JBBDNX010000735.1:0-10625 GCA_040877345.1 Pirellulales bacterium | reverse complement strand
AGGCCCTGGCTGCGGTACACGTCGGCCCAGCCCCGCAGGTAGCTTTCGGCGGGGGTCGAAGCATGATAGCCGCGGTAGACGACCGGGTAGCCGGCGTGGCCGTAATGGAGCTTGCCGCCGTAGGCATATCCCTGGTGGCCATGGCGATGGTGGCCATGATGGCCATGGTGCTGGGCTTGGGCCAGGGCCGGGGAGGCCAAGGCCAGTGCCAAGGCGATGGCGGCGGAAAAAAGCGTGCGGAGCGGGCGTTGCATTGTTCTATCCTTGATGGCGGGACGGTTTACCTGTTCGGGCTGTGCCCCGCGGCACGGCCTGTTACACTCAAGGGCGGCAAAGCCGCACATCTGTTACAGCCAGTCCAAGAGAAAACGGCCATGCCAGGCCAGTACAAATTGAGTGACGAGCCGGTTCCCGGCTACCGGCTGTCCGAGTTCCTGGGCCGGGGCGGGTTTGGCGAGGTCTGGAAAGCCACCGCCCCGGGGGGCACCGAGGCGGCACTGAAGATCATCAGCCTTAGCGGCAAGCAGGGGCTCAAGGAGTTCCAGGCCCTGGGGCTGGTCAAGCGGATCCGGCACCCCAACCTGGTGCCGATTGTCGCTTACTGGTTGAAGGACCAGGCCGGCAACGTGCTGGACGATGCCGAGGCTGACCTGGATCAGCTGCGCAAGCTGGTCTCGTCGTCCGCCACGCTCAAGGGGACGATGATGCTCGACCCCAAGATGCAGGCCCGGCCGGTCGAGCTGATCATCGCTATGGGCCTGGGCGAGCAGGACCTGTACGCCCGGCTGGAGGAGTGCCAACGCGACGGGCTCGAGGGCATACCCCAGAAGGAGCTGCTGGGCTACATGGAAGACGCCGCCCGGGCCATCGATTATCTGAACAGCCCGCGGCACAACCTGGGGGCCGGCCTAGCCGCCGTGCAGCACTGCGACATCAAGCCGTTCAACATCATGATCGTGGGGGGTGCGGCCCAGGTGTGCGATTTCGGGCTGGCCAGGATGCTGGGCGACGTGCGGAAGACGGCCACGGCCGCCGGCACGATCGCCTACGTGGCGCCGGAGTGTCTGACCAAGAACGAGCCGAGCTCGGCCACGGACCAGTATTCGCTGGCGGTGACGTACGTGGAGCTGAAGACTGGCAAGCTCCCCTACGACAGCGAGATCTATACCGAAGTGGTCAACGCGATCGTCGAGGGCAAGCTCGACCTGTCGATGCTGTCGGAGGCGGAGCGCTCGGTGATCGAGCGGGCGACGGCGGTCGACCCGGCCGAGCGTTATCGGTCGACCGTCGACATGATCGGCGACTTGCGGCGGGCGGTGGAGAGCGGCGCGATGCCGGCGGCGCGAGCGCCGCGGCGTCGCTCGGGCGCCTGGCTTCCGCTTGCTTTTGGCGTTTTTTCGCTAGGTGCCCTGGCCGGCTGGTATTTCTGGCCGGAGCCGGAAACGTTCGACCCTGACAACGGCGGCAAGTTGGTGGTGGAGAATGGTGGGCAGGAGGATCCGCCCAAAGACACCGACCGCCTGCCTGTGGACGGCACGACAACGGACGTGGAGCCGGAGGACGGGCACGAGCCAGCTACCCAGGCAGTATTGGCGCTGGCCAAGAATCTGGTTCAGCAGGAGAGGTACGACGAGGCAATAAATCATCTGAAGCCTTTGCTATCGGGAGCCAAACTCGAGATAGAAGAGGAGTTTGAGGCTTATCTGTTGCGGGGGACTTGCCATCTCGAAAAGAAACACTACGCCGCAGCAATAGCGGACTTGACCGAGGCGATCGGGCTCGATGTTCGCGACGCGCGGGGTGACAGCCGCCGCGACGAGGCTTTCTTGTTGCGGGGGACGTGCTATTTCGAAAAGGCTCTCTACAAGGACGCAATAGCGGACTTGAGCGACGCGATCGACCTCAATCCCGATCCTAATGACGTGCGGGCTTACAGCCGCCGCGGGCTCGCCTATTTTCATGACGGGCAGTTGGACCGTGCGATTGCCGACTTCACGACGGCCCTGGACATCGCACCCAGCGAGGTGGATTACATCAACCGGGGAAAGGCCTATGACGGCAAAGAGGACTTGGATAGCCTGGATAAGGCGATCGACGACTTCACGAACGCGATTACCCAAAATTCTGCCTCCACCGAGGCGCTTTTTTCCAGAGGGCTATCGTACCTGGCCAAATCCATCAACCCGAAGACGGACGCCCTGCGGCGGAAGGACGACTTGGGCCGGGCAATCAGGGACTTTGAAGCCGTCGAGCGGCTCGATCCGATCTATCCAGACCTGGCGGCAATGAAGGACCAGGCAGAGAGTCTCATGGCTGCACCGTAGGGATCTCGGTCCTTAGGGACTTCTGAAGCCGGAGCCACCCTCGAAGGCACTGCTTCTTCCGCCTTCGGCGGACCGCGGCCGGCGTCCTCCAAGCAGTGGCCCTTCTGACCGTGCTGCAAGTCCGCCGCAGGCGGAACCTCTGACTTCTGCGCTGGGGCACGCTAACGCTTTGCCCCAGCCACCCGCCCGGGACTTTGTTCCAGCCACCACCCGCCGCTGGCCTAGCGGAGGCCCCAGGGGCCGCGGAAGAGGTTCAACTGGACCTGGACCTCGTAGTCGTAGGGATTGGGGCCGGCCATGGGCACCACCATCCCAACGGCCAAAGCGGTGCGGCGGTTGAAGAGCATCGTCAGGCCGCCGGTCATGTTGACCTGGTTGTGATACTCGACCTGGCCGGTTGCGCCCGTAAAGCCGCCGAACAAGCTGGTGGGACCCAAGTCGGAAAGCTGGTTCAGCCGCGGGGTGGGCCGCACATCGTGGACCCGGTTGCCCAGCGGCGAGTTCACATGGAGTTCCATGGTGGGGATGATGGCGTTCAAGCCGCGGCGGGGATTGCGCCGCATGTAATAGCCCAGTCCCAGGTCGTTGTACCAGAGCGTCGTGTCGTCGCCGTCGAAGGGAATGTCCAGCGACGAAAAGCCGTGCAGGAACCAGCCGTCCCAGCCCCGCCTCCCCATCGAACGATAGAAACTCGCAAAGGGCTGGATCGTGCCGTCGTGATCGACGTTGTCCAACACGAACAACGGATCGACGTCGGCGTAGGTGGCCGGACCCGTGGGGGCCGTCACCGCCAGACCGTAGCTGAACACGTCGCCGCCGCGGCGGTCCATGAAGTGTGCATACTTGAAGATGATCGTCAGATCGCCCACGTCGGACTGGGTGTTCGTGCCAGCCCCGAACGTGCCGACGCGGCCTCCTTCAAAGAAGGGGTTGGCCACGGTGCCCGGGTCGACGGTGAAAAACGGCAGCCGCATGCCGATCGAGGCGTAGCCGTCGAAGATGGTGCGCTCGAAGCCGAGCACGTAGCGGGAGATCGCCGTGTCGCCGCCGACGTCATCGTAATAGTTGAAGGTGGTGAACACTCGATCGCGCGGCCAGGGGCTCTCGTTGTCGGCGATCTTGAACTGGTGGAAGTTGAACGGGACCGCCACCGGGCCGTCGGTGTACGGCTGGCTGATCCTGAACACGTTCTCGTTGTCCGGCGAAACGAAGGCGTTGAACGAGACGCCTCCCGCAAAGGCGCCGCCGGCCAGGAAATCGCCCAGCATGTTGGGCGCGGCGCTCTCGGGACCGCGGGCGGCGCCGAACGTCCCCGCCAACGCGCCCACCGCGGGCACGGCGGGTTCCACCGCGATCGGCTCTTCACCAGGCTCCGTGGGGGGCAGGCGGCCATCCTCGACGCCAGGGGGCAGCGGGACTTCGCCGATCCCGATAGACGGCGCGCAAGCCGGTGGCGGGCAACAGTCTCCGCCATGCGTGGGCCGCCGGTGCCGGTGGCCATGGCCGTGGCCCAGGAAGCCGACGGTTTCGACCCCAAAGTCATCGGATTCGGAGAAAGTATCGGTCGCGTCAGCCCACCCTGATTGGGCTGAGGCCGACAACTGCCACGAGAGCAGTGCCGCCGTCATGGCGATCAGCCGGCAAGTCCATTGCATTTGGGCGAGTCCCCGCCTTGGTGGATTGGTACGCGCGCCGGGCCAGCCCGGAATATCCGGTACGGGCGCTTATGTTTGTTCTCGGACGCGGCGGGGTGGGGAATTCAGCAAATCCGAAGGAGATCGTCCTTAGGACTCTTAAGGCAGAAGGAGGAAGGACGAAGGAGGAGTAGGAAAGACGCCGGGGGGAGACGGTTGTCGGCCGCCCTGCAGTCTCCGGCCTTCAGCCTCCAGCCTGAGATCTGGGGCACGCTAACGCTTTGCCACCAGCCACCCGGCCGGCGTCCTGCGAAGCAGTGGCACTTCTGTCTGTGCTGCAAGTCCGCCGCAGGCGGAACCACTAACCACCGACCACTAGCCACTGCTCTACTTCGAGCCCACGGTTTCCATGTTCGTCAGCCGGATCGAGACGTAGGGCAACAGGTCGTCCGGGGCGGCCGTGGGATTCTGCCGGCCGGCGGTCAGCTCCGGCACCGAGCGCTTCACGTACTGCACCACCTCGTTCAGCGAGACGATGCCGTCGGCCGACTCGTCCGCCTTGCCTTCCAGGGCCTCTAACAAGGTTTTGGTGAAGGCCCCATGGCCCCAAGCCTGTTTTTCCTCGGACCGCTCGTGCCCGGCCGAGGCCGACACGGTGAAAACCACGTCCTCCTGGAAGGCGCGGATGGCGGCCTTGAGGTTACGGCGCTGCGGCTGGATGGCCCCGGCGTGGCAGGTATCGAGAAAGGCCAGCTTGCGGCAGGGCACGTCGGCCAACAGCTCAAAATCCTTCCACGAGATCGAGCCGGTGTACACGCCGCGCACGAAATCGTCGCGGGTGATGTCGTGGCTGGCAAAGTAGTACTGCTGGCTGGCCGGATCGACGAAGCCGTGCCCGGCTATGAAAATCACCAACAGGTCGTCCGGGCGGGCGTCCTTCTTGAGCTGCTCGCCCAACCGCTCGAACGATTCACGCCAGGTGGTGAGCGTCACCTGGTCGTTCAAGAGCATGGTCGGCTCGGCCAGGTCGTACATGCCCGCCGTGCGGTCGCGCAGCATGGCGACGACGGCCTGGGCGTCGGCCACCGAATAGGCCAAGGGCTGCACGTCCGGATCCTGGTACGTGTCGATGCCGACCGCCAGCACGTACAGTCGGGCAGGCCGCTGGGCAACCGGTTCGAGGTCCGTCTGTTCGACCAGCACGTGGCTGAAGCCGACCGTCTGCGCGCTGGTGCCGGCCACCACCTGGATCAGGTTCCGCTCTTCGCTGGGCAAATCGGCTTGCCACTCGTAGACCAGCTCGCGGCCTCGCCTGCCGTCCCGCTCTTCGACCAGCCGCTGGCTGTGGGCCACCACGCCGTTGGCGAACACTCTGGCGCGGGCCAGTTCGCCCTTGGGCGGCATCTCGATCACCGCCCGCACGGCCGTCGAGCCGCCGGCCACCTTCTCCCCCGAGCGCGGCGAGAGGATGCTGACCCAGGGCGTTACGTCGATCTGTTCCTGGACAACCCGGTCAGGCTCGGCCGGCGGCGCCTGGGCGACCCGCCGGAAGGCTTCATCCAGGCTTCCCGTCGGCAGAAGCTCTTGCATCACGTCGGGCCGCTCCAGGTTGCGGCGGAACTGGTCGGCCCGGTAGAAGTCGGGCAGGGCGTCGACTCCCCGGTTCACCTGCCAGCCGAACAAGGTGTGCCCGTTGGTCGAAGCGTCGTAGTAGCCCTCGGGCGTCCAGAAGGCCCACTCTCGCTGGCCGCTGACAAACAGGCTGGCCAGCGGCTGCCAGGCCGGCACCAGTTGAAACGCCTCGCGGGCGTTGCCGCCGCGGCTGAATTCAAAGACGACTTGCGTCATCCATGGCAACCGCGAGAGCCGATCGAGGATCGCGTCGGGCCGCTGTTCGACCTGGTCGCCGCCGCCGTCGCGCCAGCGAATCCGCTCCAGCACGTCGCCCTGCCGGACGCCGTGAAAAAAGAGCGGCCCCGCGGGCCTGCTCGCTTCGACCGACAGGCGCCCGCCGCGCACGGCCAACTCGGCGCCCCAACGGCCGGCCGGCTGGCGGCCCAGGGCATACTCGGCCAGGTTCCAGAAGCGCACGGTGCCGTCGGCCGAACCGCTGACCAGGTAGCGCATGTCGCGCGAGACGCCCAGCGACGTGAGGTAGTCGTGATGGCCGCGAAAATGCCGCAGGATCGGGCAGGCCCCGCGATCGGCCAGCCGGCAGACGTAAATGCTGTTCTGCAGGTCGGTGCCCACGGCGATGGCAACCGGATTGCCCTGCTGGTCCGTAAGCCAGCAGTAGCACAAGATCGTGCCTTCGGTTTTTGTATCGAACAGCACATAGCCTCGCTCGGCACCGTCGTGGTAGAGCTGCAGCTTGCCGCCCACCTTTTTTGCGCTCCAACGGCCTCGCGACCACTCGGTGTCGAGCCAATCCGCGTCGTCGAGCGGCCGCGGTGCGCCGTCTTCCTCCAGCGCCGGGGCGGAAAGGCCCAGATCGACCGGATCGAACACGCCTTCCAAGCCGCCGTAATCGTTCAGCTCGCCCCGTTTCAAGCCCTGGTCGCTGAACGTGGTGCCAAAGGCCGCCCGGTAACTGTGTTGCTCGTCGGCAAAGGCGACTTTCACCACGCGGCGAGCAGCACTGCCCAATGTCCTGAACGTGGCCTCCTCCTCCAGCGGACCGATGAACATCGTGTTGTGCTCGCCGCCGGCACAGGCCACCTGCCGGCCATTGGGACTGATAGCGCAAGCGTGTACGTGATCCGCGAGCGAGCGGCTCCAGCGCAGCTCGCGGCCAGCCACGTCCCAGACCTGCAGTTGGCTGTTGTCTCCGGTCACCGCGGTTCCGGCCACCAACGTGCGGCCGTCGGGACTGAAGGCCAGCGACAGCACGACCGGCCCCCGGGCAAGCCTCACGGCCGAGGAGTCCGCCACGTCCCAAAGGTAAAGGTTGCCCTGGTTGTCGGCCGACGCCATCCGCGCCCCGTCGTTGCTCGTGGCCAGAGCAGTCACCAGGTCGTGGTGCACCGTGGGCAGCGTGGCAACATCCTTGCGGTCGGCCAGCGCGATCCGCTGCAGCTTCCAGGTCAGCTTGGCGTGCTGGTTGCCGACGAGCACGGGAAGCGTGACGTGGCTGCCATCCACGGCGATCGGACGCAGCTTCACCTGGCGGGCGATCAACTCGGCCGTCGCCTTGGGATAGACCGTTCCGTCCTGGGCATAAAGCCGGCTGGGCTCCCAGTCCGGCCTCTGCCAAAGCATGGCTTGCCCAGCCACGTCCAACGACGCCAGCCACTGCCCGTCGGACGAAAAGTCGAGCGAGCAAACCGTCTGCCGGTGTCCCTTCAATACCTTGACCAGCGTGCCTTGCAGCGGATCGACCAGCAGGATCTCACCCAGGCCGCCCGAGGCCCCGTAACCGCCGATCGCCAGCAAGCCATCGTCGGGGGCGGCGGCCATGGCGTAGATGCTGCCTCGCAGGCCGCGCGCCACCTGCCAGCGAATCGTCCGCTCCAAGAGCCTCGTCCGCCGCAGGTCGCGAACCGCCGTGGAGGTGTCCCAGACGTGCACGACCTTATCGAGCCCCGCGGTGGCCAACCGGCGGGAGTCGGGCGTGAAGGCCAGCGCCCGCACCGCGGCCGTGTGCCCACCTCCCTGGATCGACAGCCAGGGGCGATCCTGCTCCTGGAGCTTGAGGCGCGCCAGGTCGCGCTGGCCCGCCTCCTGGGCAGCCAGGCCGCCCAGCACGGCACAGGTCAACAGCAGCCCGCAGGCGGCAACCAGGGCGCCCGGCACCACCGCAAATCGAGCGGTTCGTCGCATCACGGCACGTCCTTAGCGCTTGCCTTTGCCTTTGGAGACCGAAGTCAGCGGGATCGAGACGAACAATTCCGCCGGGTTGTCTTCCTTGAAGGTGGCGGCCATGGCAAAGGTGCTGGTCTCACCTTCGTGCGGCGGCTCTTCCAGGATGGCCCGTGTCGTCCCCTGGCGTTCGATCTCCACGGCGACCTGCTCGATGCTGTCGTCGTCGAACAAGCCGCGATAGCGGGTTCCCTTGGCTTGCCTTTCGCGGATCGACTTGAGCACCATTTCGTTGCGGACCTTGAGCTTTTTCTGCAGCTCCTCTTGCTCCGGCGTGAGCGGCTCGTCCGGCGATTTGAAGACCACGTCGGAAAGGGCCGCCAGGTCGTCGCTCGGCTCCTCGGTAGCGACGACGATCAGCTTTTCTTCGCCGGCGGGAGGAACGAAAGTGAAGGCGGTGTCGTCGGCCGGCAGCCGCAGCAGTTGGTCGCTTTTGGCCAGGGGCGACGAGTCCTTGAAATCGGGATCGGGCAAGAGGCACTTGCGCTCGCCGCCTGCCCCTTCATAGAAGATGTAGATATACAGGTCGCTCAACGAGCGGATCCGCACCCTGATCTGGTCGCCGAGCTGGAACTCGTGCTTGGCCGGGTCGACCGCCCTCTCCTCACCGTTTTCCATGAGCAGCACTTCGTACTCCAGGGCCACTATTTTCTGGATGTCCTCGGGCAGGCCGGGCAAGGGCTGGGTCGGGCTGCCCACCGTCTTGAGATGGACGTACTTGCGAACCAGGTCTCGGAACGACGGTTCCTCGGCCTGCACAACGGCCGGCCAGGCCAGCCAGGCGACCAGCATCAGGGTCGACAACACACGCTTTGTATTCATGGTCTGCGCTCCAAAGAGGGGATTGCCTGGTCCGGGAGCAACCCCGAGGGAACCAGTGGCTATCCTGATTGTCAGCGTTGTTCAGCCAAGGTTGCTACAAAAATCGCCAAAAAGCCGTTTTGCTTGCCTTCGGCCCGTCCATCCTGGAAAGGTACAACGGAAATGCCGCTTCTGCCGGCAGGGCTAGCCAGGCGGCACGACTGCAATAACTGCCTAAGCCTCGCCTAAACCCCGATAGGATAAGGAAATAGGGCTATCTGGAAGTCGGTCCCTTGCACTGATGCCTTACTGTCGCCCGCTTCGCGGGCTGAAAACAGATTTGTCGATCGGCACCGGGGGCTTACGCCGCCCGGCTATTGACTGCCGCCCGCTTCGCGGGCTGAAGGCTGGCGCGCCCGGCAACCCCCCCGCGCGGGACGGATACATTCGAGGCAAAAGTGGCCGTACACGGTAGGAGATTTTTGTAGAGGGCATGCGCGACCAGCCCCGGGCGGCCCCGGGGCGGAATTCAATAGTCACCCTCACTCGTCGGTGACGCAGCCTTCCGAGGCACTCTTGACGTTCTTGATGTACTTGTAGAGCGTGCCGCGGGTGGCCTTGTAAGGGGGCGCCTTCCAACGCGCCCGCCGCGACGCCAATTCCGCCTCGCTCAACTCCACTTCCAGCAGGTTACGCCGGCCGTCGATCGTCACCCGGTCGCCGTTGGCGACCAGCGCGATCGGCCCTCCCTCCTGGGCCTCCGGCGTAATGTGCCCCACGATGAAGCCGTGCGAACCGCCTGAGAAGCGGCCGTCGGTCAACAGCGCCACCTCTTTGCCCAGCCCGGCGCCCATGATGGCCGACGTGGGCGTGAGCATTTCCGGCATGCCCGGCCCTCCCTTGGGCCCTTCGAAACGGATGATCACCACGTCGCCCTTGGTGATTTGCTTCTGTTCCAGGGCCGCGAGCATCGCTTCCTCGGAATCAAAAACCTTGGCCGGCCCGCTGAAGCGTTCGCCTTCCTTGCCGGTGATCTTGGCCACGGCCCCCTGCGGGGCCAGGTTGCCGCGCAGAATCTGGATGTGGCCGGTGGGCTTGATTGGATCCTCGACGGGATGAAACACATCCTGGCCGGCGGTGAGACCGGGCAGCTCGGCCAGGTTCTCGGCAATGGTGCGCCCGGTCACCGTGAGGCAATCGCCGTCGAGCAGGCCTTTCTCCAACAGGTATTTCATCACGGCCGGGGTGCCGCCCACGCGGTGCAGGTCTTCCTGCACGTAGCGGCCGCTGGGCTTCAAGTCAGCCAGGAAGGGGACGCGGCTGCTCACCTTCTGGAAGTCGTCGATGGAAAGTTCCACGCCCACCGCGCGGGCCATGGCGATCAAGTGCAGCACGGCGTTGGTCGAACCGCCTACCGCCATGACCACGACCATGGCATTCTCGAAGGCTCGGCGGGTCATGACGTCGCGCGGCTTGATGTCGCGCTGGAGGCAGACGCGGATGGCCGCGCCGGCCCGCAGGCACTCGTCCTGCTTGGCCGGATCCTCGGCCGGAATCGAAGAGCTGTAGGGCAACGTCATCCCCATGGCCTCAATGGCCGAAGCCATCGTGTTGGCGGTGTACATGCCGCCGCAGGCCCCCGCGCCCGGGCAGCTTTTGCGGACCACTTCGGCGCGCCCCGGCTCGTCCAGCTTGCCCGCCAGGTACTCGCCGTAACACTGGAAGGCGGAGACGATGTCCAGCTTCTCGCCGTTCTTGCGGCCCGGCTTGATCGTGCCGCCATAGACCATCAGTGCAGGGCGGTTGACGCGGCCCATGGCGATCAGGCAGCCGGGCATGTTCTTGTCGCAGCCGGGCAACGAGATGTTGGCGTCGTACCACTGGGCGTGCATGACCGTCTCGATCGAGTCGGCGATCAGGTCCCGCGACTGCAGCGAGTAGCTCATCCCTTCGGTGCCCATCGAGATGCCGTCGCTGACGCCGATGGTGTTGAAGCGCATGCCGACCA
>JBBDNX010000734.1:0-1948 GCA_040877345.1 Pirellulales bacterium | reverse complement strand
CCAGGTCGGGCCGGTTGTCGCCCAGCCGCTGCCCGACCAGCGTCGCCGTGGCCAGGCCGATGCCGTACACCGGCATGAACGCCAGGCTGTTCACGTTGAACGCCAGGCTGGTGGCCGCCAACTCTTTTGTGCCGAGCTGGCCGATCAACAGCAGGTACAGCGTGAACGCACCCATCTCGATGAACAGTTGCAGCCCGTTGGGCGTGCCGAACCACAACAAGCGGCCGAACAGCTCGCGGTCGAACCGGCAGCCCGCGATCGTGCCGTACGTCGTGCGGAACCTTGGCCGCAGCCACAACAGCATGTAGATCAACGGCCGGCACCACATCGCCACCACGGTGGCCCAGGCCGCCCCGCTGATCCCCCATTCCGGAAAGCCCCACTTGCCGAAGATCCAGGCGTAGTCGAGCACCACGTTCAGGGCCGCGGCAAACGTGTCGACCAGCATCACGGTCCGCACGTCGCCCCGCCCCGTGAAGAACGACGACAGCGCCGCCGACATCGCCATGCTCCCCATGCCCCAACTGACCGCCTGGTAATAGTCCACTTCCAGTGCCGCGATCGACGCTGGATGCCCGGCCGCGGCAAAGGCCCAGGGGGCCAGCGGAATCGTGGCCAATACCGGCGGCACGGCCAGCAGCGACACAAAAACGCCCTGCCACACCGCCACGCCGATCCGCTCGGGCCTGCCGGCCCCGTAATACTGCGCCACGAACGTGTTCACGTACGAGGCGATGCCCAGCGGAAAGCAGATCACCGTGAACGACACCGCGATCGCCGGCAGGGCGGCCGCCACCGCGTCCTCGGAGTACCAGAGCAGGAACAGCCGATCGGTGAACTGCATCAACGTCCACGAAAGCGTGGAGATGATCAGCGGCAGAGCCAGCACCAGCACCTCGCGGAAACCGCAGGGCCGATCCCACCACCGGCGGACTGTTTGGAACATGAGGAACTATACGCCCCCAAACAAGGTGTTGCCTTTTCGGCCGCCGGGTCCGTGACACCCGTCCAGCGGCGGCCTTCTGAAACATCCCAATTTGCCCAGTCGGCACGGCTGGGTGGTTCCAAGCCGCGCCCCGGCCCGCCGGGCCCCTGCTGCTCAAGTGATTCTTTGGCCGCCGACGATGCTATCACCGGGCCGGCGGCCGGCCGAACGAACAAGTCGCCTTCTGCCGTCCAGCCGGCACGCCTACAATCCGGAGCATCTTCGCTTTTCGCTCCGAAGGATCCAAGCTCATGCGCAGCCTTTGCCTGTTAATGTGCGGCCTGGTGCTCTTGGCTGCCGCCGGCGGCTGCGCGGTGCAGGGAAGGCCCAACTGGTTTTCGCCCGGCCCGGCCGCGTATCAGCGGCAGCGGGCCCAGCGTTTCGACCCGTATCCGGACGACGTGGCCGGACCTTCGATCAAGGACACGCGCCCTCCCGATTATCAAGAATCGCTGCCCGAACCGACGCGCGCGCGTTGGCTGCAGTGGTCGGCCCCTCCTCAAGGCTACTGACATCGGCCCGCCCGCCGAGGTTCACGTGTCAAAGTAGCAGGCACACTCCGTGTGCCGTCCGCCAAAGCAGCCCTTTCGCCCCTGGCCGCCCGTGCCCCCCGCCCGTTATCATAGGCATTGCCGTATGCCTTGCCTCCCTGCCTCGCTGCTGATTGATCCGCCATGCCAGCCCGACCCCGCCCGCCACGCCGGGCCCCGCGTGCCAAGCCGTTCAAGGCACACGGTCCGACCGTGCCGGCCACGCCTGCTGCGCATGAACCCGAGCGGCTGCAAAAGGTGATGGCGGCAGCCGGCGTGGGCAGCCGGCGGCATTGCGAAGAGCTGATCCGCGCCGGCCGCGTCGAGGTCGACCGCCGCGTGGTCCGCGAGCTGGGCACCAAGGTCGATCCAGCCGCCCAGGAGATTCGCCTCGACGGCGCCGTGTTGGCCCGTGCCAGGCGGGTCTACTACC
>JBBDNX010000733.1:0-1954 GCA_040877345.1 Pirellulales bacterium | reverse complement strand
GAGCCCGGACCGGCGGAAGAAACGGTCGGTTTCGAGCAGCTCCGGATTGCCGGCGATCTGCTCGGCCGAGCGGCCGCTGGCCACGGCCCTGGAAAAGAGCATCTGCGTGGGGCGATCGACGGCGTGCAGATAGCCCAGGCCATACAAGGCGCTGGGCCACGAGTCGCCCACGATGTGGGGCACGCCGTTGTCGTCGCGCGACGCTGAGAACTTGCGCCGCGGGTTCTTGATCCGCAGTGGCTTCATGGTCGGCCGACCGCTGGCGGCGCCCACCGCGGTGGCCAGGCCCGTCGCCGCGCTTGCGCAAGGCGCGCGCCACGACGAGGACTAACCTTTGCGGTGCCTGATCTTGGCCCGCATGCGGCGCTTTTTGCGACCAACTTTACGCCGTCCCTTGCCTGTCTTTTTAGTTCCCACACCGGTCTCCATCGACTTTCATTGATTCTCACCCGCTGAAGCTGCACCGACCGACCGATCGCCACACGAAACGCACGATTGGCAGAAGCGCACCAGTTCGAAGGGGCCGCGAAGGACCCTTGGCAGGGCTGTTGCCGAGAAGCCGTAAGGATAGCAGATGCCCGGCCATGCCGGCAATATCGCGGATCAGCGGATCCAAAGAGCGAGCGGCGGGGCGATGCGCTCGGGCACTTAGCGGCGGTGCCAGTCGATGCCGGACAGCGACGCCAGGGCGAGCTCCAGCGCGTGGGTGCCGTCGCGGGCGTGCCCCTGGGCGGCCAAGGCGATGTACAACTGGTGGGCCAAGGCCAGGCCGGGCAAGGCCAGCCCCATCCGCTTGGCTTCGGCCAGGGCGATGCCCATGTCCTTGATGAAGTGCTCGACCATGAAACCCGGCGCGAAGTTGCCGTCGATGATCCTCGGCCCCAGATTCGAGAGCGACCAACTGCCGGCGGCGCCGGGCGTCACCGACTTCATCACCGTCGGCAGGTCCAGGCCCGATCGGTAAGCGTACAACAGCCCCTCGCAAACGCCGATCATGTTGGTCGCAATCAAGATCTGGTTGACCATCTTGGCATGCTGCCCGGCCCCAGGACCGCCCTGGTGAACGATCGTCTTGCCCATCGCTTCCCAACATGGCGCCAGGGCCTCGACCACCTCCTTGTCGCCCCCGATCATGATTGACAGCCTCGCCTCGCGCGCGCCCACGTCGCCGCCCGACACCGGCGCGTCGATGCTGTGTACCCCGCGCTGGGCGGCGGCCACGGCGATCTCCTCGGCCAACGAGGGTTCGCTGGTGGTCATGTCGACCAGGATGTTGCCCGGCTTGCTGCCGGCCAGCGTGCCCTGCTCGCCCAGCACCACCGCGCGCACGTCGCCGGGCATCCCGACGATGGTGAAGACCACGTCCGAGGCCTCGGCCACGGCCTTGGGAGTGTCCGCCCAATTTCCCCCTTTCGCCATCAGCCCCTCGGCCCGCGACCGCGTGCGGTTGTGGACCGTGACCGAAAAACCCTCGTCGATGAGATGGCCGCACATGCTCGACCCCATCACGCCGGTCCCGATCCATCCGCGCCTTGTTTTTCCCGGTTCGACTTGGGCGACGGCCATCGAGCGTGTCCTTTCTTGGAAGGAGAGGCAAAGCGTGCGGCCGGCTTTCGCGCGGCGGCGACCAGGGCGAGAACGGCGCCGCGCGATTTACCAGCGGTGCTCGGGTCGAGTGAAGATTTCGTTGAGGACGATGGCCCCGCGGAGGGTTTGTGGGTTGGCCAGCAAGGTTGCCAGAGCCTCGGCGGTGGCCGTCGTGGGCAGGGCCTGATTGTCGGCGGATTCCGTTGTCAGCTCGGCCGGTTCGGCGGCTTGGATTCCCAGGCTGCCCAACTGATGATCGAAGACTTGGTGCAGGTGCGACTCGAGCATCTCGTCGGCCTGGTCGACCGGGGGCAACTGGCCGGCACGCCGCGAAAACTGCTGCGTGCCGAGGTGCTGCTGGACGTGG
>JBBDNX010000732.1:0-10699 GCA_040877345.1 Pirellulales bacterium | reverse complement strand
CTCACTTTTTCCAAGGCCCTCCGCACGCTGCTGCGGCAG
This sequence comes from Pirellulales bacterium, assembly GCA_040877345.1. Taxonomy (GTDB): domain Bacteria; phylum Planctomycetota; class Planctomycetia; order Pirellulales; family JAICIG01; genus JBBDNX01. The sequence goes on along the minus strand of JBBDNX010000732.1, from coordinate 10,660 downwards.
GACCCCGACGTGATCATGGTCGGCGAAATCCGCGACGAGGAAACGGCCCGCACCGCCATCCAGGCCGCCCTGACCGGCCACCTCGTCTTCAGCACGCTGCACACCAACGACGCCTGCTCGGCCGTCACCAGGCTGATCAACATGGGGGTCGAACCGTACCTGATCAGCGCCGCCTTGAACATGGTTCTGGCCCAGCGGCTCGTCCGGCGGATTTGCGGCAAATGCCGGCGGGCCTACGAGCCGCCTCGCACCATGCGCAAGGCGCTGGAGCGGATGGGATATACCTTGAACGAGTTCTTCCGCGGCGTCGGCTGCCGCCATTGCCGCAATACCGGATACAGTGGGCGGATCGGCATCCACGAGCTGCTGCTCATGGACGACGAAATCCGCGACTCGATCGTCTCGAACCCCTCGATCGCGGCCATCCGCGAGATCGCCGGCCGCCGCGGCATGGTCACCTTGCGGGACGACGGCTTCCGCAAAGTACGCGAAGGGATCACCACCATCGAGGAGGTGCTTCACGTCGCCGGCGACGCCCGCGACGCGGCCGGCCTGGCACCGGCAGGCTTCCAGCACGCCCCCGCCTGAATCCCTCCGCACGCTCCAGCCATCACGACGTGACGCCATGACCTTTCGATACCGGGTCCGCGACACCCTGGGCAACTCCCACGCGGGACGCGTCGAAGCATCGTCCGCCGACGAGGCCACACTGCAACTTCGCCGCGGCGGCTTTCAGGTCCTGGAAGTCGAAGAGGATCTCGACGACCTGGGCCCGGGCCTCTTCTCCCGCCGCGCCCGCAAGCCCGACGTGCTCTATGCCACCAACCAGTTGGCGGTGATGGTCGATACCGGCATCACGCTCTCCGCCGCCTTGGATAACATTATCCAGCAGGAGCAGAACCCATCGCTCAAGGCGGTGCTGGCCGATCTGAAAAGCGCCGTCGAGGAGGGCTCCGACTTCTCGGCCGCCTTGGCACGCCACCCCAAGCTGTTCGACAAGACCTATATCTCGCTGGTCAAGGCCAGCGAAGCCACCGGCACCATGGGAAAAATGCTGGAGCGGATCGCCGGCTACCTGCGCAAGGAGCTCGAAACGCGGGGCAAAGTCCGCGCCGCCATGGCTTACCCCGCCGTGATGATGGTCCTGGCCGTCGGCGTCACCATCTTCCTGCTCACCTTCGTGCTCCCCAAGTTCACCCCCCTGTTCGAACGCAAGGGGGTCGAGCTGCCCAAGCCCACCCGGCTGATGATGAACCTGTCGGCCCTGCTGCTCGATTACTGGTACGCCTGGGCCGCCGCCGCCGTCGTGCTTCCCTTGGCCGTCGTTCTGGCTCGCCGCACCGAGAGCGGGCGGCAGGCCTGGGACTGGCTCAAGATCAACCTGCCCATCCTCGGTCCGATGTTCCGCAAGGTCGTCATCAGCCGGTCGATCAGGACGCTGGGCACGCTGTTGTCCAGCGGCATTCCGATGCTCGACGCCCTGGAGCTCTCCGCCGACGTGGCCGGCAACTACCACTACGAGCGTCTCTGGCGATCCGTCGGGCAGACGGTCACTGAAGGCCGCCAGGTCTGCCAGGCGCTGGCAGGCAGCCCGCTCTTCCCTCCGATGCTGGTGCAGATGATTTCAGCGGGGGAACAAACCGGCAAGCTGGGACCCGTCCTGGAGCGGGTGAGCAACTATTACGACCAGGAGGTCGAGACCTCGCTCAAGACGGTGACCAGCCTGATCGAACCGTTGATGATCGCCGTGATGGGCGTGGTCGTGGGCGGAGTCGCCCTGGCACTGCTGCTGCCCATCTTTACGCTCAGCCGCACGCCAGGCTGATAATCGGAGTGTTGAAATTCGGGGTAGCGGAAGTCGCCAGACTTCCGGCCGCCAAGTCTCGCCCGACTTCCGGCCTCTGAAACCAAAAACCTACATCCGCGGAAGCAGCAGGTTTCGGCGGGTGCGACGCTCGGCACGCAGTCGTGCGCGGCGGCGGGTCTCGCTCGGCTTCTCGTAGTATTCCTTCCGACGCATCTCCTTTTTGATACCACTGCGCTCGACCAGTTTGCGGAAACGGCGAACGGCCTCTTGGATCGATTCGCGGTCCCGCACGTTCAACTTAACCACAGCTCCTCCTTTGTTACGGCATTCTTTCGAACCAACCGGGCTCGCCTCCCCACTTACCGTCGGCCCGGACGAACTGGCCAGTGTACACCAGCCTGCCTTGCCGTGTCTATCCGTCAAGCCCGCCGCCGCGGCCCGCCCAAAATCCCCCGCAAATCTTGCCCAATCCTGCCAGGCCGAACGCCAAAGGACGATTGATGGCGCCCCGCTCGGCCGGCCGATGTGAACGTCATCTCTCGACGAGAACAGCCGCCCCCTCGAGGATCCCCCAGCGATGCAGGCCGCCGACCCACGGGTGCATGCTTCCCAGGTGTCCGCCCTCACCGAGCTCGACGCATTGCAGGACGAAGTCCTTTCGCGGTTGGACGACCTGGACCGGCGGCTCCAGCAAGTCCTCGACCAGTGCCTGCGAAGTCGGCCCAGGCCAGCACCGTCCGAATCAGTGACGGATCCGGCGGCAGCACCCGGATAGCCGGGCGGCAACAAAAAGGGACGGCGCCCTGAAGAGCACCGTCCCCGCACAGTTTTTCACTCATGTCCGCAAGCGCGGCTAGGGAGTGGCGGCCTCTTCCTGGGCTTCCTGGACATCCTGCTCCTCTTCCTGCACATCTTCCTGCGCTTCCCGCACGTCCTGCTCCTCGTCGGCAATGTCTTCCACAGCATCCTGTCGCGCCTGGCCTACGTCCTCCTGCTCATCGGCAATGTCCTCAGCGGCCTCCTGCTGCGCATCCTGGATGTCTTGTGCGCCTTCCTGCTGCGCTTCGATCACGTCCTGCTTCTCGTTCTGCACGCTCTTCTCGCAGCCCAACGAGAACGCGGTCAGGCTCAGCGCCATGGCCAAAAATGCAAACTTCTTCATGGTCTCTCTCTCAAACCTGTGTTTCGTTCGCCGCGCGGGCCTGTCCCGCCCGGTCCGCTACTATTGGTGGATAGCTATCTGCGACTTTTATTCCACAACCCGCGTTTTTTTTGCGCCCGTGTGCTGACCAGCTTTTAACTGGCTTGATTCCAGCAAGTTACAACGAACCCTCGGCGCCGCCGTGCCACCCGCCAGCGGACAGGGTGTGCAATTTCGAGCAGTGGCCTCAGGCCAAGGCGACCGCTTACCGTCCACCTGGGGGGCAGGCGCCGCAACCGCCCGGATGGCCCGCTATCGGCGCTGATCGAGGTGCCCCGACTTGTTGATGGCTCGCAGCAGCCGCAGCCCCAAAGCGATGCTGATCGCGCAGCCAAGAGTTCCCAGCACCGAAAGCTGGTTCAATATCGCCGGCCACGGGATCAGCGGCGGAGTTCGCGAGTGCAACAGCAGGGACGATCCCAGGAACAGCGCGCTGGCCAGCATCCCCAGCACCAGCCGGTTCACCGACGGTTCCAGCCCGCGGTGGTCCAGGTGCACGTCGAACTTGCCGCTCTGGACTTGCTGCAGGATGTCGACCAGCCCACGCGGCAGCACCTCGACCAGGTGCTCCAGCTCCGAGTACAGCCGGCGCATCTTCCGCACCTGCCGGGCCGGCGACAGCCGCCGCCAGATCAGTTGCCGCTGGTAAGGCCGCATCACCTCCAACAGGCTGAAACCCGGGCTCAACAGCCGGCTGGTCCCCTCCAGCATCACCAGCACCTTGATCAGCATGGCGACCCGGGCCGGAAGCATGATTTTGTAGCGGCGGACCATCTCCATCAGCTCGTTCAGCGCGCCGCCCAGGTCGAACTCGTCCAGCCGCTGGTTGCCGTAATGGGCCACGAAATCCGCGATGTCCAGGCTCAAGGCCGCCTGGTCCAACTGAATCGGCACCGTCCCCACCCGGGTAATGATCGACGTCAGGTGCACGGCGTCGCGATACACCAGCGCCGAGAGCATCTCTTCGATCGCTTCCCGCAATTGTTCGTCAATGCGGCCCACCATGCCGTAATCCAACAGCCCGATCACGTTGCCCGGCATCAGCACGATGTTGCCCGGATGCGGATCGGCGTGATAGAAGCCATGGGTGAAGATCATCGACAGGTAAAGCTGGGCCCCGCGGCGGGCCACCTCTTCCAGGTCGAAGCCCTCCTGGACCAGCCGCTCGGGCTGGGAGAGCTTGACGCCGTCCAGGTACTCCATGGTCAGCACCCGCGGCGTCGAGAGCTCCGAGTAGGGATGCGGAATGTGGACCGTCGGATCGCCGGCAAAGTCGTGCGCGAACTGGTGCATGTGCCGCTCTTCGCGGCTGAAGTCGAGCTCGCGGCGCATGGTCCGCTGAAACTCGGCCACCGTCGCCCGTGGGCGGTAGTTGACAAACTCTGGAATCATCTCGGCCAACTGCGCCAGGCCCACCAGGATGTCGAGGTCGACCCGCACCTTTTCCTCGATGCCGGCGTGCTGCACCTTGACCACCACCGCCTCGCCCGTTTTCAGCCGCGCATGGTGCACCTGGCCGATCGACGCGGAAGCCAGCGGCTGATCCGTGAATTCCGCAAAGATCTCCTCGATCGGCCGGCCCAGCTCGGCCACGACCGTCGCTCGGACCAGCTCCGGCGGATCGGCCCGCACGGCCGTCTGCAATTGCCGCAGCTCGTTGGCCAGCTCGACGCCGATCAGGTCGGCCCGCGTGCTGAGAATCTGACCCAGCTTGATGAACGTGGGCCCCAGCTCCGCCAGCGCCAGCCGGATCCGCGCTTCGGGCCGGTGCCGGGCCAGCACCTCGCCGTCGGGGTCTTTGAAGAAGCCCTTGGCGAACTCCAGATCCAGCCGGCTGACCCAGTTGGCCAGGCCGTACTTGCTCAAAACCGACAGGATCTCCCGCCAGCGGTTCAGATTGCGGTACAGTTGCGGAATCGAAGTGATCTTCATACGCACAATCGATTCGCGGAGTCATCGACAACTTGCCGGCCGACCTGCGATCATTACAGGCGGCCGGATCGGCACGACCCGCACGACTGAGTCCCGGCCCCCCATCGGCGGCCATTCCCGCTCGGCGCCGCGGCGGAGCACGTTGCGATGGGATCTGCAACGGCCTAGACTAGTCTAAACTAAAGCGGTTCAAAAGGCTTTGCCATGTGGAAAACCGTCGCCATTGCCGTCGTGTTGGGGCTTTGCAGCCTCTTCGCCGGTTATGCCGGGCTGCGCTATCTGGGCAACACCCAGACGGCGTCGCCGCGGGACTATCGGGTCGCCGGCGGCTAACCAACGGCCGCCGGCGAGACGGCCAGCGGGGCACCGGCCAATACCGTCACGGCCCTGGGACGCTTGGAACCTGCCGGGAGCGTCCTGGAGATCGGCGGCCAAGCCGGGGACCGGCTCGAAGAGCTCAAGGTGCAACTGGGCGATGAGGTGGCGAAAGGCCAGGAGCTGGCCGTCCTGGCCAGCCATGCACTTCGGGAGGCCGAATTGAAGCTGGCGGAAGAACAATTGGCCGAGGCCCACCGCCGGGCCAAGGTCGAGGAGAAGCACGCCGCCACGCTGCTGCGCGAGGCCGACCTGGCGATCGAGGCGGTCGAGCTGCAGCAACTCGACATCGCCTCGCAGCAAAGCAAGATCGAGCTCGTCCAGGCCAACGTCAAGGTCGCGCAGGCCGACCTGGCCCGGCTGCAAGGCTTGCGGGGCGATTCGCCCGAGCCCGATCGCTCGATCGTCTCCGACCAGCAGCTAGAGCAGCAGGCCCTGGTCGTCCAACAGGCCGAAGCCGAGCTGGCCGCGGCCCGCTCGCTGCTGAAGAAACTCCAGGAGTCGTTCGCGCTGGCCAAGGCCCAGGCGGAGGCCCAGTTGGAAACCGCGCGTGCCAACCGCGAGCGCATCCCCACGCTGGTGCAGGCCTCGTCGCTCGAAAAAAGCGTCGAGCTGGCCCGCGTACGGCTGGCCACCACGGTCATCAAGGCCCCCAGCGGCGGATGGATTCTGGCCATCTTTGCCCGCGAAGGCGAAACGCTCGCCACTCAGCCGATGCTGCAAATGGCCGACACCGAGACGATGGTCGTCGTGGCAGAGGTCTACGAGGACCAGGCATTGCGAATCAAAGCCGGCCAGCCGGCCACGATCAGCAGCACCGCCCTGCCGCAACCGCTCAAGGGCGAGGTGGTTCACGTGGGCACCATGATCGCCAGAAACCTGGTGGTCAGCCTCGATCCCACGGCCAGCGCGGATAAGCGCGTCGTCGAGGCGCGGATCGCGCTGGAACCCAATCCCTACGCCGCGCAATTGATCAATCTGCAAGTGACCGCCGAGATCGACACCGCCGCCGGCCAGCAGCGGCCGAGGCGGGACGTCGCCGGAGGTCAGCCCCCTGGCACGCGATGAAAACTCCGCTGGCCTGGTTGAACCTGCTGCACGACAAGACCCGCACGCTGGTGGCACTGGCCGGGGTGGCCTTCGCCGTCGTGCTGATCCTGATGCAGATCGGGTTCCTGAACGCCGTCCGCGAGACGGCCACCCAGATTTACCGCCAGATCGAATTCGACCTGCTCATCACGTCGCCGCAGTACCTGTACATCTCCAAGAGCGGCACCTTCCCCCGCACGCGGCTGTACCAGGCGATGTCGGCCCCCGGCGTCGCCGACGCCAACCCGCTCTACCTGGGCTTCAACTATTGGCTCAAACGCGACGGCACGGCGGCGACGGAATCCGCTGACGGCCCCCTGCCGCCTGCCGCGGCCGGCGAGAAACCGCGCCGACGCGGCATTTTCGTGCTGGGCTTCAATCTCAGCGACCCGGCCTTTCGCCTGCCCGACCTGGGCGCCGACGTGGCGCCCTTGAAGAAGCCGGGCAATGTCTACATGGACACCTACTCGCGGCCGGAGTTCGGCGCCTGGGACGTGGGCACCCGCGCCGAAGTGGGCCGCAAACAGATCGAGGTGGCGGGCAAGTTCAGCATGGGCACCGGCTTCGGCGCCGACGGCGCCATCATCGTCAGCGATCGGACGTTTCTGGAGTTGTTTCCGCTGCGGACCCGCGACGACGTCAGCCTGGGGCTGATCCAATTGCGCGACGGCGCCGACCCGGCCGAGGTGGCCCGCCGGTTGGACGAGGTGCTCCCCCAGGATGTCCGCATCTGGACCCGCGCCCAGATCGAAGAGCACGAACGCCACCATTGGCTGGTGAAGACTTCGGTCGGCATTATCTTTTCATTGGGGGTCGTCGTCGGCTTCATTGTCGGCACGGCCATCGTCTACCAGGTGCTCTCCAGCGATATCGCCAACCACATGCCCGAGTACGCCACGCTGAAGGCGATGGGGTACGGCCCCCGCTACCTGGCCAAGGTGGTCCTGGTCCAGGCGCTGATCCTGGCCGTGGTCGGGTTCCTGCCGGGCTATGCCATTTCCAAGGTCCTGTATGCCGTCACCAGCCGGACCGCGCACATTGCCATGGAGTTGGGCCCGGAGCTGACCGTGGCCATTCTGCTGACCAGCGTGGCCATGTGCTCGCTGTCGGGACTGGCCTCGTTGCGCAAAGTGAACTCGGCCGATCCAGCGGATTTGTTTTGAACATGATGCCAGCCCACCGCACCTTCCTGGCCTGGAAAAACCTGGTCCACGACCGGCGGCGGTTGCTGCTGGCGCTGGGGGGCATCGGTTTCGCCGTTCTGCTCATGTGCATGCAGCTCAGTTTCCAGCAAGCCCTCTTCGACAGCACGCTGGCCCTGGTGCGCGCGCTGAATGCCGACCTCGTGATCACCAGCCAGGCCAAGTACACCGTGGTCGTCCGCGAGCCTTTTACCCGCCGGCGGCTGTACCAGGCGCTCGCCTGCCAGGGCGTCGAGACCGCTTACCCGCTCTACGTCGAAACCCAGCTTTCCATCTTGAAGAACCTCGACGAGGCCCTCACTGCCGGCGGCCGGGAGCCCAGCGAGGCCGCCAAGGGCCAACCGGTCCGTGTGCTGGCTTTCGACCCCTCGCAATCGGTGCTCGATATCCCGCAGGTCCGCCAGTACGCGCGCGAGCTGCAGTTGCCGGGCACCGCCTTGTTCGACGTCAGAAGCAAGGAAACCTACGGCCAGGTCCGCCCCGGCAGCCAGGTCGAGCTGGCCGGCCAGCGCGTCCGCATCGTGGGAATGTTCGCGCTGGGGACCGACTTTTCGACCGACGGCAACATGATTACCAGCGATATCAATTTCCGCGCCATTCTTGGCCGGCCCGGCCCGGGCAACGACCCGCTCGCTTCGGTCGACATCGGGCTGCTCAAGCTGGCCCCCGGCCAACACCCGGAGCAGGTCAAACGCCGCCTGGGGCAACTGCTGCCCGACGACGTGATCGTCATGACCCGGCAGGAGTTCGAGGACCAGGAACGCCGCTTCTGGGAGCAGAGCACCCCCATCGGCTACGTCTTCTGGCTCGGCACCGTGATGGGCTTCGTGGTCGGGATCGTGATCTGCTACCAGATTCTCTACGCCGACATCGCCGACCACCTCGGCGAATTCGCCACGCTCAAGGCCATGGGCTACCAGGGCCGCTACTTTATCGGCGTGGTGCTCCAGGAAGCGGTGCTGCTCTCGCTGCTGGGGTTCTTGCCGGGGGTGGCCGTCAGCCAACTGCTCTGCATGGCGGTCGCCGCCTGGACCGGCTTGCTGGTCGAGCTGAAGTGGTCCGTGGTCGTGCTGGTCCTCACGCTCAGCGTCGTCATGTGCGTCGCCTCCGGCTGCCTCACCATGCGCAAGGTCTTAACCGCCGATCCCGCGGAGCTATTCTGATGACCGACTCGACGATCTCCTCCCTTCCCACTCGGTCGCACCGCCCCGCCACGCGCGAGCATCCGGCCCTCCGCGGCCGCTACGCGCCCGACCAGGTGGGCGTGCGGATCCGTGGGCTGAATCATTCCTTCGGCCGCGGCGAGCTGCGCAAGCAAGTGCTGTACGAGAACAACCTCGATCTGACCCGCGGCGAAATCGTGATCATGACCGGCCCTTCCGGCTCCGGCAAAACGACGCTGCTCACGCTCATCGGGGCCTTGCGCACCGTGCAGGAAGGCAGCCTCCAGGTGCTGGGCCGCGAGCTGTCGGGCCTCAGCAGCCGCCAGTTGGTCGACGTCCGCCGCGACATCGGCTTTATCTTTCAGGCGCACAACCTGTTCGAGTCGCTGACGGCCTTTCAGAACGTGCGGATGGCCATGGAGCTGAAGGACCTCGACCGTTCGGCGATGAAACATCGGGGCGAGGAGCTGTTGAGCCTGCTGGGACTGGAACACCGCATTCACTACAAGCCCGACCAGCTCTCTGGCGGCCAGAAACAGCGAGTCGCCATCGCCCGGGCGCTGGTCAACCGGCCCAAGTTGATCCTGGCCGACGAGCCGACGGCCGCTCTCGACAAGAAGTCGGGCCGCGACGTGGTCGATCTGCTCAGGCGTTTTGCCAAGGAGGAGCTCTCGACGATCTTGATCGTCACGCACGACAACCGCATCCTCGACGTGGCCGACCGCATCGTGAACATGGTCGATGGCCGCGTGATTTCCGACGTCGTGGTCGTCGAGTCGGCCGCCATCAGCGAGTTTTTGCGCAACTGCCCGCTCTTCAGCGGCTTTACTCCCCGCACCTTGTCGGAAGTGGCCGACAAGATGTCGTTGGAGCGGCATCCCGCGGGCGCCGAGGTGATTCGGCAGGGGGACCCCGGCGACAAGTTCTACATGATCCGCGAAGGGGCGGCCGAGGTGTTGGTGGCCGCCGGCGACGGCCGCCGGCTGGTGGCCGCGTTGGGGGTGGGCGATTTCTTCGGCGAGGCCGCGTTGTTGAGCGGCGAGCCTCGCAACGCCACCGTGCGTGCCCAGGGCGAGCTGGAACTGTACGTGCTGGGCAAGGACGACTTCAAGGCCGTGATCGAGGCCAGCGCCTCGTTCAAGGAAGAGCTCCGCAAAGCGCTCTTCGAGCGGCAATAACAAGGTTCTTGGTTTTCAGAGAACGCCTTCCACGCCGCGTGCCGCCGAGTGCCTGGGGCAAGCGGTAGCGTGCCCCAGTCTTCCTCCCTCCCCCCGCGTTCCCCTTGTCGCCTTGTCCGTCCCCTGGTCGTCTTTCCCCCGGGTGGCTGGGGCAAAGCGGTAGCGTGCCCCAGTTGTGGAAGCCCACGAACGACTCCTGGGTGCCGACACCCCGCGTCGGCTCCGATTCCGTCGGTCAGATCCTGGATGCGGGGCACGCCCTCGTCGCCAGGCCGCGACCCAAATCAGGCGAAAAATCATGGTCAGCGGTCAAGATTTGCTGGTTCGCGACGAATGATAGGCATGCGGAAGGTCCGCATCGGCAGGATCGTTCCCTTTCGGTCCCCAATTGCACACTCGGAGGTAGCTTGACCAAACTCCTGAGCTTGCTTGTTTTGCACGTCGTGCTGCTGGTATTCGCCTCGACCTGTTTTACGGTCGTGACAGGTATCGGAAACGGACAGTACCAGTGGGAGTATTTTCGGTACTTCTCACAAAGCGGCTGGGGCGTTCCTTTCCAGTTTACCTACAGCCTGCCGGTAGTCCTTGTGTACTTGGCCGCGTACGCCACCGGCGTGGCCGCGTATTGCGTAGCCTACCGCGGCGGTTCGCAGATCATTGGACTGTCGGGCATTCTGCTATGCACCGTTGGCTTCGCGTCGTTCACATTTGAG
>JBBDNX010000731.1:0-1960 GCA_040877345.1 Pirellulales bacterium | reverse complement strand
ACCAGGTCGTCGCCGGAAATGTTCAGCAGCCGGCCAAGCTGACCGCGGGCTTCGGCCAGTCGGCCATCGAGCTCGCGGGTGAGGAAATCCATCGGCTCGCCCTGGAGCCGTTCGACCCATTCGCGCTGGGCGGCCAGCACCGGGCGGGGCGCCGGCCCGAACGAGCCATGATTCAGGTAGGTCACGCCGGGCCGCAACGACCACTGGCTCGCCAGCGCCTGCCAGGCAGCGTCCTCGATGGCCGGTTTCGTCATGTGCCCCAGGCTAGCCGGGCAATCAGCAGGCGACAAGCATTGCTGCCCGAGCCCGCCGGATGTACAAACAATGGAAGCGATTCCAAGCAGGCCCAGCATTGCGAGGCGGCAGATGAATCCCTTGACGCGACGCGAGTTGTTCAAGGCCGCCATGGCGGGGATGGCTGGCGCAACGGCCAGCGGCTGGCTGAGCGAGCTGGCCGCCCAGGTGGCAAATCATCCGGGACGGCGGCGGCAGTGCATCCTGCTGTGGATGCCGGGCGGGCCCAGCCAGACCGATACGTTCGACATGAAGCCGCGGCACGCCAACGGCGGCGAGTTCCGCGAAATCGCCACCAGCATCCCGGGACTGGGCATCAGCGAGCACCTGCCCGAGCTGGCGGCCCAGGCCGAGCATCTGGCCATCATCCGCTCGTTGAGCACCAAGGAAGGAGACCACGGCCGCGGCACGTTCCTGATGCGTACGGGCCATCAACCGGGCGGTCCGATCAAGTATCCGTCGCTGGGGTCGAGCTTGTCGAAGACGCTGGGCAGCGACGACGCCCAGTTGCCCAACTACGTGAGCATCTCGCCGTACACGCTGTTCAACACGGCAGCCTTCGGGCCCGGGTTTCTGGGGCCGCGTTATGCCCCTTTGACCGTCGGCTCGGCCGACGGCGGCGTGCCGGCCGGCGACGGACCAAACCGCCGGGGCCGTTATGCCGAACTGGGCGTGGACGATCTGCACCCGCCGCGGGGAGTGGGCCGGGCGCAGGACGATGGCCGGCTGAGTCTATGGCGGCACCTGGCCTCGGATTTCGCGGCCGATCACCGGGCCGCTGCCAGCCTGGCGCACCAGACCGTGTACGAACGTGCGGTGCGGATGATGCGCAGCGAGGCGGCGCGGGCCTTCGACCTGTCGGACGAGCCGCGCGAAGTGCGCGATGCCTACGGCCGGGGGCGTTTCGGCCAGGGCTGCTTGATGGCGCGGCGGCTGATCGAGCGTGGCGTGCCGTTTGTGGAGGTGGCGCTGGGCGGTCAAGGCGGCAATGCGTTGGGCTGGGACACGCACCAGGACAACTTCCGCATTGTGCGGAATCTTTCCGGTGAGCTGGATGCCGGCTGGGGAACCTTGATGACCGAGCTGTCCGAGCGAGGGCTGCTCGAGTCGATCACGATCCTCTGGATGGGCGAGTTCGGCCGCACGCCCAAGATCAACGGCATGGCGGGCCGCGACCATTTTCCGGCGGCCTGGAGCTGCGTGCTGGCCGGCGGCGGCGTGCACGGTGGGCAGGCCCACGGCCGGACGAGCGCCGACGGCACGACGGTCGAGGACGGGAAGGTCGACGTGGGCGACGTACTGGCCACGTTATGCGCCGCGCTGGGGCTGGACCCAGGCGAGCAGCACCTATCGGAGCTTGGCCGTCCGATCAAGCTGGCCGAAGGCACCCCGATCCAGGCGGTGCTGGCGTAGGGCCCGGCTGGCGTACTCGACGAAGTATTCGAGGAGCTTCCGATGGCTGGCGCCGTAAAGCCCGCACGGATGTCATCAACACGTAGCGTCACGCGTAGGGCGCCCACCGTTGACCGCGCCTCAGGAGTGCACTGTCGCCCACTTCGGGGCTGAAGACAAAAATTTGCTCGCTTGCAACCGGGGGCTTACGCCGCCCGGCTATTGACTATCGCCCGCTTTGCGGGCTAAAGGGGCTAAGCGCCCCGGCAGGCTG
>JBBDNX010000730.1:0-10729 GCA_040877345.1 Pirellulales bacterium | reverse complement strand
CCTGGCCGGTCAGGTTGCCGGCCATCGAGTTCACGCTGTCGGTCAGGTCCTTCCACGTGCCGGCCACGCCTTTCACCTTGGCCTGCCCGCCCAGCTTCCCTTCGGTGCCCACCTCGCGGGCCACGCGCGTCACCTCCGAGGCAAACGAACTGAGCTGATCGACCATCGTGTTGACGGTCTTGGCCGTCCGCAGGAACTCCCCCTTCAGCAGGCGCCCCTCGATTTCCATGGCCATCGACTGCGAGAGATCCCCCTTGGCCACCGCGCCGATCACGCGGGCCGTTTCGCTGGTCGGGTGCGCCAGGTCGCTGATCAAGGCATTCACCGAATCGACCGAGTCGGCCCACGACCCGCTGACCGGCCCGATGCTGGCCCGTTGCGAGATCCGCCCCTCCTTGCCTACCGTGTGGCTCAGACGCGCCAGCTCCCTGGCCATCCGCTCGTTCAGCTCGATCATGTCGTTGAACGTGTCGGCGATCTTGCCGTCCAGGCCTTCCCATGCCAGCGGCAGGCGGACGGAAAAGTCACCCTTCTTCAATGCGACCAGGGCCGACAGAAGCTCCCGCTTGTCCAGCCCCTCCGCAGCCCGGCGCGGCGCCTCGGCCATGGTTCGTGCGCCCTTGGCTTTGGCACTCGTCGAGGAGGTTCGCCGCGGGGGCTTACGGCCATTGACATCCTGGTCGGTCCCCGGCGTGGTTTGCGATTCGATACTGGCCATACGGATGGTCCTTCGGTCCTATGAGCGCAACGAGGTGCGGCGGCGCAGAGAGGCCGCCCCTGAAAACCGGAAAATTGGCGAGACCGTACCTACGCGGGCCGCATCGAAGTCGGCTGCTCGGGCTGCCACTCAACGGCCTCGCTCACTCGCCTCAAGAAATGAAAAAAACTCCGCATGCGCAGTCGCACGGGAGCTGTCTTAGCTGGCCGATTCCACCCGCCATGAGCGGAAAACGACACTACCTAAGTCTAGGTCCGTGGCGCATATGGTGTCAACTGCCTTCTTTCTTTCCGCCAAACCGCCGGATACGTGGGTTGACTCCGGCCGCCATCTGGTTAGGCTAGAACCGCTGTGTCCGGGAAGGGCGGCTGTCCATGCCCGGCTGTCCACGTCGGCTTTTGGCGACGGGAGCCCTTCGGGCGGGCCCGGAGTCGATGCCGACCCTCCTCGAATCTCGATCGAACCCCCCTGGCTGGCCTACGGTGGGCGGGCCAGACCGATCGGCGTGCCGCCGGGTCGAAGCCGCGATTTCGACGCCGGGCGTCGTGAAGCGCTGAATCATCACGATCGCCAGTTAGGGGCCGCAATCTTGGACAGGCTGCCAGACGAACTCAGACATTTTATCGCCGCGAACATCAACTCGGTGGCACAGCTCGAATTGCTGCTGCTGTTGCGCGGCAGTCCCCACAAAGACTGGTGCCCGGAGGAGGTCAGCCGGGCCCTCTACACCACAACCGACATGATGGCCGCCCAACTGGCCGAGCTGGAGGGCCGCGGTTTGCTCACGTCGACGCAGCAAGGGCGCTACCGGTACGCGCCCGGCACGCCCGAGCTGGCGGCCATCGTCGATCAAGTTGCCAAGCTCTACAAGGAGCGCCGAGTTTCGGTCATCTCGACGATCTATGCCGAGCCGACCGAAAAGGTGCGCACGTTTGCCGATGCCTTCCGGCTGCGAAAGGATTAGGAAAAGAAGACATGTCAAGCGTGGTCTATAGCCTGTGTGCCGTCACGAGTCTGGCCTGCGCCGTGCTGCTCTTGCGCGGCTACCGGCGCAGCGGCGTAAGGCTGCTGTTCTGGAGCGGGCTCTGCTTCGTGGGACTTGCACTCGACAATACGCTGCTGTTCGTCGATCAAATCGTCATCCCGGACATTGATGTCTCGACATATCGCAGGCTGCCCGGTCTTATCTCGTTGTCGTTGTTGCTTTACGGCTTGATCTGGGAGTCGCGGTAGACCACGCTTTTGTCGAAAGAGAAGTGCTGCGATGGATCACCTCGTCATGGGCGCATTGGCAATGGACTCGGACCTGGGGATGGATAAGTTCGTCATGGGGGCATTGGCAATGGCTTTGGCCGTGGCGGGCCTGTTCTTTCTGCGCTTCTGGAAACAAACGGGCGACCGGCTGTTTCTGATCTTTGCCGTGGCCTTCTGGCTGCTCGGCTTGACGCGCATTGCCCTGGCCCTGACCCCCCAATCCCAAGAACATCACAGCTATGTTTATCTGATCCGACTGCTGGCCTTTGTCCTGATCCTGCTGGCCATCGCCGACAAGAACCTGGCCCGCAAGACTCCCTAAGCCTGCCGCCTCCCGCGTCGAAAACCAATCTTTACCGCCCCGCCGGCTCGCCGCGCCAGCCCGTCTGCTCGATCCGCTCCAACTCGCCCTGGATATCCTTCCCCTCGTAAAACGACAGCCAGCCGCTCAACCGCCGCGTTTCGCCCGCCTCGCAGTCGGCAAACTGGGGATCGGAGTGCAGGCAGGGGCACTTCTCGTTCGCCCATACCCGCTGGTGCGGCTCCCAGCCCGTGATGATCCAGCGGCTGCCGTCTTCGTTCCGGCACGCCGCGTAGGGCGGCGAAAACAGCTTGTTCTCATTGTCTTGCTTGTCGAACCCCGCCGCCTGTTTCAGCATCACGCAGTTCTGCACCCGCAAGTCGGTCAGACGCTGCTCGGTCCCGTTGGTCAGCCAAAGCTCCATCCGGACCGCGGCGGCCGAAGCCATGACCCGCGCGCCAAACTTGATCCCATTGGGCAGAACCCGCTCACTTTCCAGCGAGCCGTCTTGCCCCGCCTTCCACTCGAGGGGCGCCAGCTCGATTCCCTGCCTGGTCCAGACGGTCGGCACGTGCGTGTGCGCCAGGTACGTCAGCCCCAGGTTCGACCAGATCGCTTCCGGCACGTCGACCACCACGTAGCTGCTCGGATCCCAGGCCGTGAACACGCTGACTTTGGTTTCACGCTGCGGGCGGATCGCTCCCTCCAGGAAGCCCCGCCGCGGATGGCGCCCGCCCGGATACGGAAGCACGACCAGCGGATCCCCGGGCCGGCGCTCCGGGCGGCCCGACGGCTCGATCCCGAACTTCGCCAGCACCGCGGGCACTTCATCGGCCCTAATGCCGGTCGCCTCCGAGATCTCCAGATGACTGAAGCGGTGGTACCACACCATGTTCACCAGCCACGCGCGCAGCTCCTGGTTGCTCGATGCCCGCCGCGCGTTCGAGGGCTCTTGGCCAAGCCCCGCCGCGGCTGACACGAGCAACGCCGCCGCCAACAGCCACAATTGCTTCCTGCCGCTCATGCCGCCATCTTAACCGATTCGACCAGCCTCTGCGGGCCCGCAAAGCGGCCTATCGCTTCCGCAGCAGAATATCGCCCACCAGGGCCAGGATGGCCGCCAGGCCAATGCCCAGCGTCGAGTGAATCAGCACCAGCGGCATGGGAAGCCCTCCGAGCGAGGTGGAAGAATGCCGGCGTCCGTGCACCTGGCGCGCCATCCATGCCGGTTGGTGTCTTCGGCCTCTTTGCCCGGCAGGCTTTGGCCAGACCAGCCGAGCCAAACCTGGCCGTCACGAGCCGTCAGGTCGCTTGCCGTCGCGCAGCTTTGCCCCGGCCGACTGTTCCGCACAATCACCGGCCGGCACGGCCGCCTTCCCCTGCGCCGCCCGGCTAGAGGGCCCGTCGGATGCGACGGGGAGGGCGCCCTCCGCGGCCCATCATGGGAGTGGGGGGCTTCTTGGCGGCCTCCTCGGGGGGCCCTCCGGCGCCGGCCGCTTCCCCGGCCGGTCCGTTCGATTCGCCGACCGATGCCGGACGCCGCGGGACGGCGGCGTCGAAGCCTTCCATCTCCGCCCGCTTCAGCAGGCGATCGATCCGCATCTCGATCCGCGTCAGCTCCGGACCTTCCTCCGGCGTGACAAAGGTATAGGCCACGCCTTCGCGGCCCATCCGGCCGGTGCGGCCCACGCGATGCACGTAATCGTCACAGAAGCTGGGGATATCGTAGTTGATGATGTGCGAGATCCTGGTCACGTCGATGCCGCGCCCGACGACGTCGGTCGCTACCAGGCAGCGGACCTGGCCCTCGCGGAAGCTTGCCATGACCCGGTCGCGGTTGCGCTGCGGCAGATCGCCGTGGATGCAGTCGACGTCCTCCAGCTTTTTTTGCAGGTTCCGGTGCACCTTTTCAGTGCCTCGCTTCGTGCGGCAGAATACGATCGCCTGCCGGGGGTTTTCACGCCGCAGCAATTTCACCAGCAGCTCGAACTTCCTTTCCGGCACCACTGTGAAGTAGAACTGCTCGATCGTCTCCACCGCCACGTCGGTCGGCGAGAAATTCAGCGTTTCCGGGTCGCGCATATAACGCGTGGCCAGACGCGCCACCGGCGGCGGAACCGTCGCGCTCAACAGCAGCGTCTGACGCGAGGCGGGGCAGCGCCTCAGGATCTTCTCGATGTCCGGCCGAAAACCGATGTCCAACATCCGGTCGGCCTCGTCCAGCACCACCGTACGCAAGTCCGACAGCGTCAGCGTGCCGCGGCCCATATGGTCCAGCACGCGGCCCGGCGTGCCCACGATGCAGTCGATGCCCCGCTTCAGTTTTTCGATCTGCGCGCGGATGGGTGTCCCGCCGTACAGGGCCGCCGCGTTCACTTTCTGGCCGTGTGCCAGTTTGACCAGTTCGTCGCGGACTTGAACGGCCAGCTCGCGGGTGGGCACCAGGATCAGCGCTTGCGGCGTGCGGCTGCCTTTGCGGTGCTCCAACCGCTCCAGAATCGGAATCGCGAAGGCTGCCGTCTTGCCAGTGCCGGTGCGGGCTTGCCCCATCACGTCCACCCCGGCCAGAGCACGCGGGATCAGGCCGGCCTGAACGGGAGTCGGCTCGGCGTATCCGGCCCGGTCCAGCGCGGCAAGCATCACCTCCGAAAGAGAAAGTCTTCCAAAACCAGATACAGTTTCAACGGATGAATCGGACAATTCTACTCCTACCTACTCCTAGCTGCTGAATACTCCCCGCCCAACATGCCAACACCCCCGAAGTTTACTTATATTTACCTAACCTTATCAGTCAGAATGGTTTTCGTCAATCCGCGCAAACACTAGGCCGACACGTTTCCTCCCGGAAAGCGCGTCGGCCTCTCTCGTTGTAGTCGGATCGCTCGTCGGATGGCTGCGGGCGGCTTAGGCTGAGGTCAGCCGGGCCAGTCGCTTGGCCGCCGTCGCGCCGGTCTTCTTCAGCGACCGCTTCGCGCCCGTCTTGCGCTTCTTCGTCGAGCGACGGGTCGTCTTGCTGCCGGGCTTCTTGGCAGTCTTCTTGGTGGCCTTCCGCTTGGTTGCCATATCCTTGGCTCCTCGATTGCTGGGCACCCCACATTCGTTTTCAAGCAACTCCCCCGGGTACCCTCAAGGGGAAGCCGTCGAGGCCGGGAGGTCCTCCTCCCGTTCGTTGCCGAACCAGGCCGGCGACGAAGTGCCTGCGAAGGCCGGAAAGCTGCCGGGGAAATTCCCCATCCGCTTTCCAACTTTGCGCATTGAAGCAGGTTTGCCCATTTCGCGTCAAGGCGAATCCTCGCCTGGGTCCCTGCTTCGAGCTCCCGACCTCTCGCGACCGAGAAGCAGTGCCCGTCATCTTTGCTACTTGCCCATCGGGCTCGCTTCGTTCAGGCTGATCAATGATGCACTCGACGCTCGAAGATCTTGTTCGCGAGCTGACCACGCTCTCTTCGCTCGACAAGCGCCGGCGGGCCGACTGGCACCACCGCGCTCGGCGCGCCCACCTCGGCACACACGAAGTGGAGCAGCTCCTCGATTCCCTCTCGTCGCTCAGCCAGTCGCAACCCCCCACGGCCGCCGATGAAGCCGCTTGGATTGCACTCCTCGAATCCGCTTGCCGCGCCCTCGAACGCCACGAGCCGGGGCATCTCCGACCCCAGGCGGTCGCCCGCATCGGCGCCATGTATCGGCGCCTTGCCGACCGAGGCCGCATACGCCGCCAACTCTTGCGATTGCTGGCCATCGACGCGGCCCGCGACTCACTGGCCATGTTCGCCGAACTGCTGGCCGACAGCCCACCCGCCAACCCCCAGGACGTCCTGGTTGCATTCGCGCCCCTCTTCCAGCGGCGGTCGAGCGATTACGCGGCCTTGTTCCCACGGCTCCTCGACGGCCTGGAGCATCCGACCGTGGCCACGGCCGTGCTCGACTTGTCGAACTTCCTGGCGCGTGCCGGTCTGGTGCCGCGTCATCCCGCCGCGCCTCGGGTCCGCCAGTTAGCCGAGTTGCTGGGCGGGCTGAGCACTCGGTTGGCGCGCGTCGAAGAGCACCCCGATCAGTTCGCCGACTCCCGGCAGGCCCTCGAATCGCTGGTGAGCGAAAGCGTGGCCCTGATCGTCGCCCTCTGCGATGCCCTGGCCGGCATCGGCGAGAAATGGGTCACCGGCAAGCTCTACCAGGCGCTCGAACTCTCGCACCGCCGGGTCCGAACCGAAGCCGCCGCGGCGCTAGCCCGGCTCGGAGATCCAAAAGGCATCGAAACCCTCGTGGCCATGGCCGCCGAGCCCGTTGTACGCTCCCGCGCCCTGGCTTATCTCGACGAATTGCGGCTCCTGGAGCGGGCCCCCGAACAGTGCCGCACCAGCGAAGCGCGGGCCGTCGGCGAGCTGGCGGCCTGGCTGGCCGAGCCGACCCAGTTCGGCCTGCCGCCCCAGTCGATCGAAGTCTTCGACCATTGCCGGCAGCACTGGCCCGGCTACAGCGAACCGGTCGACTGCTACCTCGTACGCTACGAATACCGGCTGCCCGCCGGGCAGCTATGGGGCATCGCCCTGGCCGGTCCCGGCACGTCGGCCGTGCTGGCCGACCTGGCCGACTTGCCCCCGGCCGATATCTATGCCGTGTACGCGGGCCGCGACACCGAGCATGCCGAGATCACCGAGACCGCGCCGGCCGACCTGGCCGGCCGCGAGCGGGCGTCGTGGGAGCAGGTCCGCTCGCGTCTGGAGGTCGAAGGCTTCTCGGATCTGGAGTTGATCAAGCTGGGCCGGTTCTTTGGCGAGGAGCATTGGATTGCCAATGCCCGGCATGGCGAGCGCCGCGGCGTCGTGATTCACGACGGGCGGCAGACCGAGTGGCATCCCCACGTCCCAGGGAAGCGGCCGCTGGGCTCCACCGAGTTTTACCAACTCCACAAAGGCCGCAAGTTGCTCCGCGCCTTCAACCCCTAAGGCGCAGTGCGCCCGAAGCGCGACTTCCTATTCCTCCTTCCTCCTTCCTCCTTCTTCCTTCAACTGGTCGGCCCAGCGCTGGAGCATCTGGAATTGCACGGCGAAGTCGTGCTCGTCCACTCCCAACGGGCTCTTGAAGAAACTGGCCAAAAAGGTCAACAGCCCGGTGTCCCCGTGCCGCCAGGCACGGTGCGTGAACCGCACCAGGTCGAGCACCAGGGGCGCCGCCAGCAGCGAGTCGCAGCCCTGCCAGATGAATTGCAAGGTCATCGGCGTGCCGAGGAAGCCGGTGAAGTGCACGTGGTCCCAGGCGGTTTTCCAGTCTCCCATGCTCTGGATGTACTCGATCGACACCAGCGTCTGGGGCTGGTAACCCAGGATCTGGCCGAGCAGACGGTCCTTGCTGGTCACCTTGGCCTGCTTATTGGCCGGGTCGTCCAGGACCTTGCCGTCCATGTTGCCGAAGATGTTGTGACCCACCCAGCTCATCACGTCGAGATGCCGCTTGCCGAACATGGGGGCCAGAGTGCTTTTCAGCAGCGTCTCGCCGGTCTTGCCGTCGCATCCCATGTGCCGCGTGCCCCGCTCGCGGGCCAACTCGTCGATGGCCGGCAGCCCGGAACCCAGCGATGGCGTGAAGTTGATGTACGAGTGACCCTGGTCCAGCGCCGCAATCGCGTACAGCGAGCTGGCCCGAAGCCCGCACCGCCGCGGCTTGTCGATCAGCTTGTCCAACTCGGCCCAACGCTCCGGCAGCGCGGCCGTCTCGACCGGCGGCTCGGTCGAAGCCACATTGACCACGACCAGGTGGGCCAACTGCTGTTCGCGGACAAAAGAGCTCAAGTCGGCCTGAATCCGCTCGATCGCCTGCCGCGGCGTTTCCGTGCGGCGCCGAACGGCCGGCGAGGCCAGGCCCTCAATCGTGCTGCCGACGTTCAGCACGCTTCCCGGCTTGATCGATCGGTCGATACGCTCCAGCTCGCGCTTCGAGCGCGCCAGCAGCCGCTCGTCGATGGCCCGGCTCTCGCTGTGCATCCGCAGGGCCTCGTCGTACGAGCGCACGTCGCGGATCTCGTGGCCGCCGATGACAAAGTCTTTCCAGTCGGCCAATCCCAAGCCCGCCAACGTCGGCAACTCGCTCACCAGGCCCGCCGTGCCCACCAGGCCCTTCTGCAATGCGATCAAACCGACCGTGGCGGTCGAGGCCACTCCGCCTTTGGCCCCGATCAGCCAGATTCCAATGCGATTTCTCGCCATACTTTCTCGGCTTGGGTGCTCGCTGCCTCGCGAGCAGGCGGGCGTGCTGATCCGGGCAGGCCGGCGGTGGGAGGGCGGCGGAAAACTCGCAGTCCGATTGGCACCAGGCGTGGCAGGGGCGCGCCCTTGGAAGCGAACCGGCAAACCATTATGATTGTCCGGCTACCAGGCTGCGTCAAGCGGCCCGCAGTCCGCCCCCTCAACTCGCCATGCCACTTGCCACCTCGCGTATCGTGCAGGCCCTCGAACCATCGGCCACGCTGGCCATGGCCGCCAAGGCCAAGCAACTCAAGGCCAACGGCAAGACCGTCTACGACTTCAGCGTCGGAGAGCCCGATTTCATCACCCCCGGGCACATCCGCCAGGCCGCCGCCGCCGCCATGGACGCCGGCCACACCCATTACACCCCCGTCGCGGGCATCCCGGAGCTCAGGGCCGCCGTCGCCCGGCAATACCAACAGCGGCACGGCCTCGAATACTCGCCGCAGCAGGTCGTTGTTTCCAACGGGGCCAAGCACTCGTTGCACAACGTGTTCACGGCCCTGTTGAACCCGGCGGACGAGGTGATCATCCCCGCCCCCTACTGGGTCAGCTATGCCGAGCTAGTCAAGCTCACCGGCGCCAGGCCGGTGATCGTGCCGACCCGCGAAGCGGACGACTTCAAATTGCGTCCCGGCCAACTGCAAACGGCCCTCTCGCCAAACAGCCGGATGCTGTTGATTTGCTCGCCGTCGAACCCCACCGGGACTATCTATTCCCCTGAGGAGCTCGGCCAACTGGCCGACGTTGCCATCGAGCGCGACCTGCTGGTCGTAGCCGACGAAATCTACGAGCGCTTGGTGTACGGCACGCATCGCTTTGTCAGCTTCGCCACGCTGCGGCCCGCTCTGCCGGAGCGAACGGTCACCGTCAACGGCGTGAGCAAGGCCTACGCCATGACGGGCTGGCGGATCGGCTGGACACTTTCGCCGGTGGAAGTGGCCCGCTCCATGGAGAGTCTGCAAAGCCAGGAGACGTCGAACCCGTCGAGCATCAGCCAATACGCCGCATTGGCCGCCTTAGAGGGTCCCCAGCAATGCGTCGACGAAATGCTGGCCGAGTTTTCCCAGCGCCGCGATTATGTGCGAGGGCGGATTGCCCAGTTGCCCGCCGTGACGAGCCCTGAAATGGGCGGCGCCTTTTACGCCTTTATCAACATCCGGGCTCACCTGGGGCGCAGCTATGGCGGCGTCCGCGTAGACGACTCAGCTCAATGGTGCCTGGAGCTCTTAGCGCAGCAGGGAGTGGCAACGGTGATGGGTTCGGCATTCGGCGCCGAAGGCTATGCCAGGATTAGCTTTGCGACGAGCCTTGAAAATCTGCGCGCCGGGTTCGACCGAATCGAGGCCTTTCTGAAGTCTGCCACGCCACCGTAGCTGGATTCGCCAGAATTCGGGCCGCACCCCTAGCCGTATTCGCGAGAAATTCCGGCCACTGTCCTTGACAGCCATTTCGCCGCCCATCATATTGGGTGCAATTGAGACGCAGTCGCAAAAGCGCCTCGCTTCCTTCCCACCGGATTTTCCACCGCCCTCTACCGAACTCCAACGGCCCTGATCGCCCCCGATGCCATAGGCAACTTTTCGCGGGACATCAACCTCTGGCCAGCCTGACCAACGCCGGACGATCCCATGGTGGTTCTGGTACATTCCGACACGGTAATCTGCCACTGCCTTGGCATCAGCCAGTCAGAGATTATCCACGCCGTGGATGAAGGGTCTGTCAGCTCGCTGCGCGAGGTCATCCACTGCACCGGCGCCGGCACCGGCTGCACCGCCTGTCACCGCCGGATCCGCCACCTGGTCGAGGCCCGCCGCGGCATGCACGCGCCCGGCCAGCACTCAAGCCCGGCGGTCTAGTCTTTCTCTTCTTCGCCCATCTGCTGCGCCAGGTAATGCTGGATCCCGACCTTCTCGATCAGGTCGAGCTGCGCTTCCAGCCAGTCGACGCTCTCCTCTGACTCGACCAGGATCTTCTCCATGATCTCCCGGCTGCCACCGTCTTTCAGATCCACGGCCAGCTTGATGGCGTCGTTGTAGGTTTTCACGGCGCCGTGCTCCAGCGCCAGATCGTTGTCGAGCTGCTCCTTCGGATCGGTGCCGACCCGGATCACGTCGTATCGCGCGATCTCCGGCACGCCTTCCAAAAAAATGATCCGGTCGACCAGCAGCTCGGCGTGCTTCATCTCTTCGATCGATTCGTGATAGTGATGTT
>JBBDNX010000729.1:8282-10780 GCA_040877345.1 Pirellulales bacterium | reverse complement strand
AATGCATGTTCCGAGTCACACGCCAGATCGACTTTTGCTACGGCCACCGGCTCTTGAACTACGCCGGCAAGTGCAAGTACCTGCACGGCCACAACGGCCAGGCGGTGATTGCCATCGAGGCCGCCAAGCTCGACGACCGGGGGATGGTGCTTGATTTTTCCGACATCAAGCGGGTGGTGAGCAACTGGATCGAGGAGAACCTGGATCACCGGATGCTCTTGCACCGCGACGACCCGGTCGTGCCGCTGTTGCGCGAGATGGGCGAGCCGATGTTCATCATGGACGAAAACCCGACGGCCGAGAACATCGCCCGGCTGATCTTCGAGTTCACGGCGGGGCAGGGTTTTCCGATCGTCGAAGCGCGGCTTTGGGAGACGCCCAACTGCTTCGCGACCTACGCCCGCTCGTAGAACGGAATCCACTGCGTTCCAGGACGAAAGAAAACAGTCCGGGGGCCTCGGAAGGCCGGACCGGACTGTTCCCCTCCTGGGATACGGCCGCCGCGCGCCGTAGCTCGCAGCGGCCGCCGTACGAAGCCTGGCAGCCTGGGCGGTTCAGGCAGATCCAATCTCGCCGCTGAACGACTCAACCGGCCGCGCGCCTTAGCTCGCGCCCGGCGGGCCGTTCCAGGAAGGAGCCCCCCTTCCCCGGATGGTTTTTTCTAAGGAACGGCCGAAAAATAACTTCCCGATTTCGCGACTGCTAGCGTCAGGTGGCCAGCACGGCATCTTTGCTATATGCGGAAGTTATTTTTCGGCCGTTCCTAAGTGCACCCGATCCGGCGACATAGGCTGCTATCGGCAGAGTCGAGCCGGGCACTTTGACGAGACTCCGCGGATTGCTCCCGGCGAAGCGTCTGGACGAACTCTGGCGATTCCGCCGCTTTTCTGTCATCAAATGAGTCGATTGGGCCGATTGTAGGGGCACGCAGCACGTCCGGCATCGCCGCGCGCCGCGATGCTTGCACCGCAGGCCGGCGGCGGTGCGCTTGCCGCCGCCGGCTCCCATCGCTAAAAGGAACCGCCGTGACCAACCAAGCCAACCACATCCCCCTGGCGATCATGCGCTCCAGCCTGTTGTGGGGCATCTCGGCCACGCTGGCCTTTTATGCCTTGATCCACATGGGGATCTGGCAAGACGATTTCGCCTTGCGGTACTTTGCAGGTCACTGGGTCCAGTACGTCGAAACCGCCATGTTCTTCGTGGGCCTGGCGGCATTGATCCTCAAAGCCATGGAGGTGATGGCGCAAAGCACCGACCTCGAACGGCCACTGCTGCCGCCCGCGGCCGCCGCGGGGCCGCCGGCGCGGCAGGCGGAGCAACTGCTGGCCCATCTGGCGGAGCTTCCCGCCCATCGCCGGACCGGTTATCTGGCCGGGCGCCTCCGCGACGCTCTGGAGAACGTCCGCTTCGCCGGCTCGGCCGACAAGCTCGGCGATGAGCTGAAGTACCTCTCGGAGTCGGACGCCGCCCGCTCCCATGCCGGCTTCGGTCTGTTGCGGATCATCATCTGGGCCATTCCGATCCTCGGCTTCCTGGGCACGGTGATCGGCATCACCATGGCCATCGCCAGCCTGAATCCCCAAGCGCTGGAAGACTCGCTCCCCACGGTCACCGGCGGATTAGGCGTGGCCTTCGACACGACCGCGCTGGCGCTGGGTTTGTCGATGGTGCTGATGTTCGTGCAGTTCTTTGTAGACCGCATGGAAAGCCGCCTGCTGGCCGAGGTCGATCTGCGGGCCATCGCCGAGCTGGCCGGACGCTTCGACCAGTTCGGCTCCGATCCGCAACTGGCCGCCGTGCGGCGCATGGCCGACGAAGTGATCAAATCGGCCGAACGGCTGGCTCAACGCCAGGCCGAAGTGTGGCGCGGCAGCATCGAAGCGTCGGAAGCACGCTACAGCCAACTGGTGTCCCGCCTGGGCGGCACGCTTCAGACGGCCCTGGGCGAGGCTCTTGCCCAGGCGATCGAGCACCACGCTGAGAAGCTGGCCGCGGCGGAGCACACATCGGCCGAGAAAAACCGCGTGCACTGGGCCCAGGTGCAACAAGCACTGGCCGAGACCAGCCGTGCCGCCCAAAGCCAGCAAGCCGAGCTGGCGCGGCAGGCCGACGTGCTGCTGCGGGTCGTCGAAGCCACCGGGCAGGTCACTCGCCTGGAGCAGGCCTTGAATGGCAACCTGGCCGCGCTGGCCGGGGCGCAGCACTTCGAGGAGACGCTGCTCAGCCTGGCCGGGGCCATCCACCTGCTCAATGCCAGGCTGGGACAAGTGGCGGCGCTGACGCAGGTCGAGCTCGGCGAACACACCAACGTGGGCAAGGCCGCATGAGACGCCTGAGAACGGCGAAACCGACCGCCGGCGTCTCGCTGTTCCCCTTTCTGGCGGTGCTCTTGTGTACCATGGGGGCCTTGATCGTGATCCTGGTGGTGATTGCCCGCCAGTCGCGTCTGCAGGCCGCGGGCGTGGGCCAGGACCGCCCCCCGCCGAGCGCCCAGC
>JBBDNX010000729.1:6836-8272 GCA_040877345.1 Pirellulales bacterium | reverse complement strand
AGCTTGCATCTCGCGTGGGCCAACTGCGTACAGCGCGCGACAATACATTGCGGCAGTTGGCCGACCAACGAGCGCAGCTCAGCCGCCTGGAGGATCAAGATCGACGCATGCGGGCCAGGCTCGCAGAGCTGGAAAGCGCCGCGGCGCAGCTCGAGCGGACCGCCTCGGCCGCGGGCGAGCGGCAGGCGCTGGCGGCCGAGTTGGCCGACGTCCGCGCCCGTGCCGACGAGGCGCGGCGGCAGCTCGCCGAGGCGGTGGAAGCGGCCGGCAACCAATCCAATTCGTTCGCGATCATTCCCTACGACGGCAAGCGGGGCACGCGCCGCCGCCCCCTTTACATCGAGTGCCGAGCCGACTCGGTGGTGCTCCAACCCGAAGGCATCGTGCTCACGGAAGACGACTTCCGTGGACCGCTGGGACCGGCCAACCCCCTGGCGGCCGGTCTCCGCGCGGCCGGCGACTACCTGGCCGGCAGCCGCGAGACTTCGATGCCCCCCGGCGACCCGTATCCGTTGCTGCTGGTGCGGCCCGACGGCATCCTGGCCTATGCGGCCGCGCGGGCGGCCATGCGCTCGTGGGGCGACGATTTCGGCTACGAGCTGATCGACGCCGACTGGCCGCTGGCGTTTCCACCGGCTGACGCGGCCATGGCAAGCCGGATCCAGGAGGCGGTGGAGGTGGCCCGCCGCCGCCAGCGCATGTTGGCTCGCTCAGCACCGCGGGAGTGGCGTTCGTACGATGCGCCCAATTTCCGTCACATACCGCCGCGCGGGGGATCGATCGCGGACGAGGGCTGGGCCGGTGCGGGCGGCCGAAGCGAACGAGGCACCCACGGGCTCGCTTCGCCGGGCAGCGGAATCGGTGGCGACGCGGGCGACACACTCGGCTCGGGCGCGGGTGCCGCTCGTGCGCCTTCAGCCGGACGGTTCGAGGGTCATGAGCCGCCCGTCACGGGGCACGTTGGCGGTCGAGCGATCGACGCCGGCGGCGCGCGGTCCGCAAACGGTGGATCAGTTCAACGCGGACCGCTTATGCCGGAGGGCGAAACGCCCGGCAGCGGCGGTCCTGACGGTCCCCAGGCCGGCGCCGGCACGGGCGAAAGTTCCGGCGCCGCCAGGCCGCCTTCCGCCGCCGGCGCGGGCACCAGCCGTGCAGGCAATGTGAGTGCCGGCGCCAGCTCGCCGGGTGGCGAGAGCCTTTCCCGCAGCCGCCGCGGCAATTGGGCGCTGCCCAATGTCGCGGCCGATTTTGTTCCAGTCACCCGTCCGATTACGATCGTTTGCGAGGCTGAGCGGTTGATTCTATTGGACGACAAAAAGTCCACCCGCGATGCCACCGTGGTGCCCCTGGCCGAGCGGACGGAAGACTCGCTCGACGATTTCGTCTCCGCCGTCTGGCAGCGGATCGATTCCTGGGGGATCGCCGGCCGCCAGATG
>JBBDNX010000729.1:0-6826 GCA_040877345.1 Pirellulales bacterium | reverse complement strand
CTGGCGGCCGATTCTCTCGGTGCAGGTCGCGCCGGGAGGCGAGCAGCGCTTCGAAGATCTCAAGGCGCTGTTGGCCGAAAGCGGGCTCGACGTGCGTGCCGCCGCGGCTCGCGCGGCAGCGATCCAATATCCGCGCACAAACACCCCTGACTGAGCCCTCCGGGCGCCGCCAAACCGCATGAAAGGCCGACCAAAATCCGACGATCATGGCGTGGGAAGCGATTCGTTCCTCGACGTCGTGACCAATATCGTGGGGATCCTGATTATCCTGGTGATGGTCGTCGGCATCCGCGCCAGGCACTCAGGCCAGCCGGCCGTCGCGGCGGCGCCGGCCGCCGCGGACTTGGAACTCCAGCGGGGGGCCGATCTGCTCGGCCGCCAGGTGCTCGATCTCCAGCAGCAACTGAATGAGCTCGCAGCGGCCGCCGGCGCCCGGCACCGCCAGGGCGAGACGCTGGCATTCCTGGCAACCGAACAAGAGCGGTCGCTGGAGGAGAGCGGCCGCCGGCTCGATGAGCAGTCACGAGCGGCCTTGGGCGCAACGCGCACGCTCGACGCGGCCAAGGCGGAACTGAACCAGGCGCTCGACGAGCTGGCCCGGGCCCGCGCCAGCAAGGCCAGCACCGTGGTCCAGGTCAAGAGCTATCCCACCCCCATCAGCCAGGTCGTGCTGGGCAACGAGGCCCACTTTCAGGTTCGTGGCGGCCGCGTGGCGCGGGTGCCGTTCGAAGAGCTGGTTGCGCTGTGCAAACGCCAGTTGCAGCACAGTGCGCGGAAGCTCGCCGATCTGCCGGAGCTGACCGAGACGATTGGACCGGTCCAGGGCTTCCGGCTTCGCTTTTCGCTGGAGCGTCTCGACCTGCCCCTTGAAACCCAGTTGCAAACCGGGCATGGCAGCCTGGTCCAGGTCCGGGAGGTGGCGTTGATTCCGGTCTCCAGCCAATTGGGCGAGCCGCTGGCCGAGGCGCTGGCCCCTCGCTCCGAATTCCGCACCGCCCTGGCCGAGCTCGATGCCCGGCGCACGACCGTGACGCTCTGGACCTATCCAGACAGTTTTGCCGCCTACCGCGCGCTCAAAGAAGACCTCTACGGCCGCGGCTTTGCCGTGGCCGGGCGGCCCTTGCCCCAGGGCCAATTCATCGCCGGCTCGCCCCAGGGGAGCCATTCGGCCGCCCAGTAGCCCTGCCGGCTCCGGCCGCGGCGGCTTCGGCGTGGTTGGCAGCCGCGGGTTCGCCAGTCGCGCTCGGTTCTTGGGCCAGCAACCAGATCAATTCCTCGGCCAGTACTTCGGCGATCAGCCGGTGACCGGCCACGGAGGGATGCACTCCGTCGGGGATCAACTCTTCCAGGTTCCGCTCGGCCAGGAATTGCCGGTGCAGATCGATCCAGGGCAGCCGGCGGTGGCTGGCCACCTGTCCCAACGCGCCCACGTAGCTCTGCATCAAGTCGCCCCCCGCCTGCTCGGACCCGGCGGCGGGCGATTGCCGGGGATTGGGCGAAACCAGCACCGCCCGCGAGTCGATGGCTTCGATGCGTTGGACCAGCGCCTCCACGTTGTCGCCAAACGTCCGGGCGCCTGCGGCCGGCTTGCCGCCCGCCGGACGAGCGTCGTTCAATCCCAGCATCATCACGACCCAGTGAGGCCGGTATTGGGCAACGAGCCGCCCAAAGCGCCGCAGCGCATAGGCCGTGTCGATCCCGTCCAGCGCGCTGACCACGACATCCACCGCCAGACGCGCCTGTTGCAGTTTTTGGGCCAGCAGCCGCGGGTAGGCCAACTCGGCTTGTGCCGTGCCCAGACCAAAACCGGCGGTGACTGAATCGCCCAGGATGACCACTCGCATCCGTTGCCACATGTTCCAGCCTCCGATGCCGGTTGTCCTCACTCGCGCCGCGGTCGGGCGACCGCCGTGAAATGTGCCCACTCGCCGATTCTAGCGGCCCGTTGCGGGAGTGTCGAGCGTGGCGGCTAGAATCCCCTCGCGGGCGGCGTCCATCATGCGGTCGAGTTCCTCCAGCGTGACCGATAAGGGGGGCATGATCACCAGCACGTTGCCCAGCGGACGCAGCAGAACGCCCAGCTCCCGCGCGCGGAGGCAGGCGCGCATCCCCCGCTGCTGGCCCCACGGATATGGCTGCCTGGTGTTGCGGTCGGCCACCAGCTCGATGCCGGCCATCAGCCCCCGCTGCCGCGCGTCTCCCACGTGCTCCAGGGTGGCCAGCCGGCCAAGGTGCTCCTTAAGACGGTCGATCTTGGCCGGCAGCCGCTGGAGCACCCGCTCCTCCTTGAACACGTCCAGCGACGCCAGCGCCGCGGCCGCACCTAGCGGGTTGCCCCCATAGGTGTGGCCGTGAAAGAACTGCCTCGAGTCCTCGTACCGCCCCAAGAAGGCCCGCCAGATCTCGTCGGTGGTCAGCGTGGCGGCCATCGGCAGGTAGCCCGCCGTCAGCCCCTTGGCCAGGCAGAGAAAATCGGGCGATACGTCCTCGTGCTGGCAGGCGAACATCCGCCCTGTCCGGCCGAAGCCCACCGCCACTTCGTCGGCGATCAACAGCACGCCGTGCCGCCGCGTCAGCTCGCGGACTCCCCGCAGGTACCCGGGCGGGTGCATGATCATCCCGGCCGCCGCCTGCACCAGCGGTTCGACGACCAAGGCCGCGATCCGCTCGTGATGGGCCGCCAACAGCCTGTCGAGCTCGGCCAGCGAGTGGGCGAGCAAGCCTTCCGGTTCGACGCCCGCGGGCGGCCGATACGGGTTGGGCGGCGGCGTCCGCAAGACTTCGAACAGCAGCGGCGAAAACATGGCATGAAACCGTTCGACCCCGCCCACGCTGACGCTGCCCAGCGTGTCGCCGTGGTAGGCCTCGCCCAGGGCGACGTAAAGCGTTTTTTCCGGCCGCGGCTCCTCGCGCTGCCGCCAATACTGCAGCGCCATCTTCAGCGCCACCTCGACCGCGGTGGCCCCGTCGTCCGAGAAGAAAACGTGCTCCAGCCCCGCGGGCGCAAGGTCGACCAGCCGCCGGGCCAGCTTGACGCTGGTCGAGTTCGAAGCGCCCAGCGAAGTGGTGTGCGCCACCCGCTCGAGTTGCCCCCGGATGGCGGCGTCGATCCGCGGGTGCCGGTGGCCGTGGATGTTGCACCAGAGGCTGCTGGTGCCGTCGAGGTACTCCCGGCCGTCGATGTCGATCAACGTGGCGCCGCGGCCCTGTTCAATCAGCAGCGGCTCGTACTCGGCCATCTGCGTGAAGGCGTGCCACACCAGCTCGCGGTCCCAGATCCGCAATTGTTCGCGAGTCGGTTCGGTCATGCTGCCGCCGCCGGCCGGGCCCCTCACCAGGTCACGCGCACGGCCGCTCCCGGCCCCACGCCCAGCATTCCCGCGGCGCTGTCGCCCACGATCGCCAGTTCCAGATACCCGCCCGAACCGATCAGGGCCATCAGCGTCATTTCGGGCTGGTCGCCGTAAGTCCGAAAAATGCCCAGCGTCTCATGCTCGTCGCAGGTGATCCGTACCGACTCGCCGCGGGGAGCGTCGCGCAGCATCTGCTCGCTGATGTCGGTAGCCAGGTTGCCGAACGAGTCGATCGACCGCACCGAACCTTCGATTTCTCCCGGCAAAATCCTTACCTCCGGCCAGGCCAGTTGTACCATCTCGTCTTGCCGCGGACCCAGGCAATCCGGGTCCATGCCCAGGCTCAGCCGGGCCGCCACCGCTGCCAGGATGTCGCGGCCGTGAAACGTCGCCGAGACTTTGGGCAGCCAGTACAGCGGGTCTTCCAGCGAGATGATTTTAGAGGGTCGGTTGGCCAGGGCCAAGCGTCCCAGCAGCCCGTTGTCCGGCGCGAGGTAGTGCTGCTTGCCGATCCGGGCATAGATCAGCTTCCGCGGGCCGCCCACCCCCGGATCCACGACGGCCACGTGGATGGTTCCGGATGGAAACCAGGGCGAGGCTTCCTCCAAGATCCAGGCGCCGTGCCGAATATCCTGCCCGCGGAGGGTGTGCGTCACGTCGACCAGCACGGCCCGCGGATTGATGGACAGAATCACGCCCTTCATCGCGGCCACGTAGGAGCCGTGCAGGCCGAAGTCGGTCAACAGCGTGATGATGCCGCTCGTGCTCGGATGCTCCGCGTCGCTTGGGCCGCTCATCGCCGCATCATAGTTGAAGGCGGGCCGCAGCAGAACTCGGCTCGTAGCGACCCCATTTATGGGGTCTTGTGGGCAGACAGAGGACGCGTGGCAGCTTGTCCGCCTTTGGCGGACCGGCGTGCCGGGGTCTGAGAAGCAGTGCCTCCCCAACGGCCGCCGCGCCGGTACCGTCTGGCAGAGAGCTCGCCCGGGTTTGGCGTAGCGGGCAATGGCCCGAATTCTGGGGCTCTCCGGCTACGCTCGAACGCGGCGTGTCCCGTCGAACTTACCAAACGCCTGCCGTCCCGCGTAGGTTGTCGGCCCTACGGTCCGTTGCACCGATGCCTTACTGTCGCCCCCTTCGGGGCTGAAAATAGACTTCTTGGGTTGGGAACCGTGGGCTTACGCCCACGGCTATTGACTACCGCCCGCTTCGCGGGCTACAGGGCTGATGTCCTGGCAGGCTGACGCCTGGGACACAAGTGCTGCTGACGATTCTCAGCCAAAGCGACCGGCCTCTCTCGTCACTCACGTGAGCCACCGCTGCCCATCCGTTCCGCCTCGTGCTACTATTGAAAAAGCAGGAAGGAGGTTCGCACGCGGCAGAGCTCGCCGCTTGTAGCAAGCTCACCAGAGTTCTGGCCGTGCAGCCTTGATGACGGCGCCTGCTTTTTCCGCCTGCGGCGGACCGCGGCCGGCGTCCTGCGAGCAGTGGCACACTCGCCAGAGTTCTGGCCCCTTTTACCACGCCAGCCCCACCACACGATTTTGAGCACCCATCCTCCACCCGCCCCCAACGATCCATTGCGGCTTGCCCAGCGCATGGCCAGCTTCGACAGTTCGGGCATCCGCAAGGTGTTCGACCTGGCCGGCCGATTGACCGACCCGATCAATCTCTCGATCGGCCAGCCCGACTTCGACGTGCCCCCGCCCGTCCGGCAGGCCGCCGTCGAAGCCATCGAGGCCGGCAAAAACGGCTACGCGCTGACCCAGGGCATGCCCGTGCTGCGCGAAAAGCTGCAAGAACGGATCGACACCCAATACGGCCACGCCGACCGCCGCGTGTTCGTCACTAGTGGGACCAGCGGAGGGCTCGTGCTGGCCGTGCTGGCCCTGGTCGACCCGGGCGACGAGGTGATCGTCTTCGACCCTTATTTCGTGATGTACCCGTCGCTGGTCGCGCTGGCGGGCGGCCGGGTGGTGCCGGTCGACACCTATCCCGACTTTCGCATCGACGTCGATCGAGTCCGCGCGGCGATCACCCCGCGGACGCGGTTGATCCTCTTCAACAGCCCGGCCAATCCGACGGGGGCGGTGGCCGGCGACGAGGAAACCCGCGACCTGGCCCAGCTCGCTTCCGAGCGCGGGATCGTCCTGCTCAGCGACGAGATCTATCGCGAGTTCTGCTACGATCGGCCCTTCGTTTCGCCGGCCCGTTTCAACCACCAGACCCTGGTGATCGATGGTTTCAGCAAGACCTACGGCATGACCGGCTGGCGGTTGGGCTACGCCCACGGCCCCGCGGCGGTCATCGAGGCGATGACCCGCTTGCAGCAATACACGTTCGTTTGCGCGCCGCAGCCCGCCCAGTGGGCCGGCGCAGTGGCCATGGACGTCGACATGCGAGACCACATCGACGCCTATCGGCTGAAGCGCGACCGGATGCTCCAGGCGCTGGGGGCCGCGTACGAGGTGGTTGCGCCCGGGGGCGCCTTTTACATCTTTCCCCAGGTTCCCCGGGGCGGCGGCAGCCAGTTCGTCGCTCGGGCGATCGAGCGTCAACTGCTCATCATTCCGGGCAACATCTTCAGCCGCCAAGACACGCACTTCCGCATCTCCTACGCCGCCTCCGACCAGACGATTGAGCGCGGCATCGAAGTGCTGCTCGCCCTGGCACGGTAAAGCACGCCAGAGCGGGCAGCCGGCAGAGCAGAGCGGGCAGCCGGCAGAGCGGGCGAGCGAGCAGCGGCGCGGCACGGGCGCCTGCCACACGCTAGGCGGGCCAGCCGCCGAAGCCGATGGCCCGCCCCTCCACCGGCTCGCCCTCCTCGAAGTCCCTGCTGGACGCTAACGTGACCCACAGCGCCACCAGCCAACGCTGATTGGGGTGCAACAGCATCTCCTTGTTGAAGCCTTCGACAAGCTGGGCCGCCTCCGCCAGGTCGAACCATCGATCGAAGGCCTCGCACTGGGCGATCGCGCCCGGCGGGATCTGGCGCCAGTCGGTCGGATCGGCTCCCTCGTACCAGACGATCCAGAGGCGCACGGCGCGGCCACGAAATTGGTCCATTTGCAACCCTCCCGGACGCCGTCGCCGACGCCCCGCAAAGTGAGTTCTCCGGCCGCCGCCTTGGCGGCTCTCCAAAAGATCCCTATGCGCGGAAGCGCGTCCGGCGAGCGATAATTCCCCGAAAAATCCGGCCGGCACCTGCTGTCAGCCAGCAGCTATCACGCTGGCAGCTACCGTCGGGCCGCCGAAAAAAATGAGCCCGTGACCGGCCTTTGGCCGATCCCGGGCTCGTTTCGCTGGGGCAAGCGCGAACTGGACCCCCACCGGCGCGCAGCAGAGCGCGGCGATGGGCTTGAACGTTACGCGCTTTTGTGTTTGGGCTCCGGCAGCGGGAATAAAGGCTCGCGGCCCGCCACCACGTCCGGCGTGATCAGGTAACTCTTGCCGGCGCCTTGGTCCGGCAGCTC
>JBBDNX010000728.1:0-1974 GCA_040877345.1 Pirellulales bacterium | reverse complement strand
TGAAGGGGGGATGAGGTGAAGGGGGGATGGGGTGAAGGGGGGATGGGGCGAAGGGGGGATGGGGCGAAGGGGAATACGAGGCTCCGCCTCGTCTCCCGGCAAGAGATTGGTTTGGCCTCGTACCCCCGTACCCCCTAACCCAGCGCGCTGCTAAGCTAATAGCCGGCCAAAGCCGCTATTTCAAGATGCCCACGAGAATGACCCTGCTTTAGGGATGCCGGACTATGCAGCCGCCAAGCGACCTCGACAAGTCTGTTAGACGACTTAGGGTGTCCGCAGGATGCCTTTGGTGGATTGTGATAGGTCTTGGCGCGACTCTGGGCGTTATTGCCGTGCGCCTCTACATGTTTGGGAAATGGGGGATATGACTAGCCCAGCGCGTGGATCTGCTCGTAACCGTTCACGGCTTTCGGCCGATCGGCCGAGGGCGCACCATTATCGCGGTAGCGAGTGAGACGGCAAGAGAACGCGGGGGACTCAAAGACACCCATAATTCTGTTTGACGGCGGGCCTTCGACCGCCTATGCTCCGGCGGGCAGCGGGACCCATCTGGGAGAACGATCATGCCGGGCTATGCGCGGCGGGATATCGTGGCGGAAGGCGAAGTGGGCATGTACCACTGCATGGCTCGCTGCGTGCGGCAGGCCTTCCTCTGCGGGCGCGACGCCGCCTCCGGCAGGGATTTTGAGCACCGCAGAGGCTGGATCCGTTGACCCCTGACCCACTGACCTGGGGCACGCTGACGCTTTGCCCCAGCCACCTGGCGCCGCGTCTGACCTCTGATCAGGCCACTCCTCTTCAAGCCAGCAGGGCCAGGGCGCCGAGGCCGTAGAACGTGTACTCGACGTCGGTGCCGCTGTCCCACTCGCCGCCGCGGAAACCGCCGGAAGGCAACTCGATCCCGAGCACGTAATCGCGGGCCGCCTCGCCGTCGATCTCAGCCAGCGCGTCGGCGTCGGCCAGCGTCAACGAACCGGTGAACGTGCTCAACAGATCGGCAATCCCGATCCGCGTGTTGGCTTTCAATCCTCCCTCGCCGGTCTGCATGGCCGCCAGGAAGCCGACGACCGCCTGCCGCAGCGGCTCGTCGATGGCGCCCAGGATCCGCAACAGCGCGGCGGCGGCGGCCGTGGGATTGGTGCCGCTGGCCCGCATGGGGCCGATCTCGACGAAGCCGCCGTCGTCGCGCTGCCGCGAGCGGACAAACTCGACCAGCCGTTGCGGCTCGACGGGGGGCTCGCCGATGAGCTGCTTCGAGATGACGATCAAAAACGTCTGGTACGTGCTGCTCGATTGGCCTTCCTCGGTCTTGGCATAGCCACCGTCCGCGCGGCGGAAGCCTTCGAGCGTGGCCGCCACCGCCTGCCGCCAGCCCTGGGGCGCCGCCTCGAAGACGTCGATCCCCGCCGCCGTCTCCAATAGCGCGGCCGCGTACAACAGCGAAACAAAATCGACGATCGGCGCCTGGCCAGCCAGCCGGCTCTTGATGAACCGGGCCGCCCGCTCGGCCGGAGGACCGTCGAGCTCGCCCAGCAAGGCCAGGCCCCGCAGGCCGAAGCCCGTGTAATACAGGTCGCTGGGGCCTTCGCGGCCGGCGAAACCGCCGTCGCTCCGTTGGCAACTCTTGAGGTACTTGGCCTGCCGCAGGCGCAGCGGCTCGCGCAGGCGCTCCATGCCCCGGGCAAGCCGCAGCATCAGCGCTTCGAGGTAGCTCAACGGCGGCGGCACGTGTCACCTCTCGGCTTCACTCGGCGTCGCCCGCCGGCTGGCCGTCTTGCCTGTCGCGCGCCTCGGCCAGCCGCTCGGCGGCGTGGGCGGGAATCGGGATGGCACGCGGCGACTGGCCGGGCTCCATCCGGCAGCAAACCGCCACGATTTCTCCCTCGGCAATCTGGCGTCCCTGGTGAGTAAAGCGGATGCCGTAGGTGATGCTGCTGGAACCGAGATTCGTCACCCGCAGGGCGATGTCGAGCA
>JBBDNX010000727.1:0-1977 GCA_040877345.1 Pirellulales bacterium | reverse complement strand
CGTCGCCTTTGGGCTCGTTGGCTAGCGGCATATCCTTGCTCAGCGTGAAGCCCACGACGAACCAGCCCTGTTCCTCGCTGGCCACAAAGCTGCCGGCCGGCCCCAGGTAGCGGCGGACCACCTCGTATTCGGGCAGCTTGCTGGCGTCGAGCTGCGGCTTGCGGATCACCCCCTCCTTGTCTTCGCCCAGCACGGCATTGAGCAACTGTGCGAACACCGTGTCCATTTCGGGCAACCGGCCCAGGCGGAACATCTCGTACGTCGCCCGATACTGCTCGTCCGTGCGG
The DNA here is from genome assembly GCA_040877345.1 of Pirellulales bacterium. GTDB lineage: Bacteria > Planctomycetota > Planctomycetia > Pirellulales > JAICIG01 > JBBDNX01. Next base: position 1,690 of record JBBDNX010000727.1, on the reverse strand, counting down.
GCAAAACCCTCGGCGCAGCGGGGCCCGCTGCCCAGCTTCGCCAGCTCGGCCTGCACCAGCCGGTAGTCCACGTCTCGCTCCAGCCGTTCGCGCGGCGCCACGTCTTGAAGGATCTTTTCGAGCAGGTCGACGTGGGACGACACCAGCAGGTAGCCATCGGCGACCGTGACCGCCGAGTTCGGCAGAACGACACCGACGGGCTGCTCCTCGGCGTCGTCGACTGCCAGATCCTCGCGCAGGCCCGGGCCTTCAATATCCACGTCGAGGACGACCAGTTCCTCGGGGATGATTTCCCAGACGATGTGTTTTTCGAAACTGCGCCTCTTAACCCGCGGGTCGTTGGCCATCGATCTTTCGATCGCTTTGGCCAGCAAGTCGGCATTGGAGGCCTTGATCGCCACCAGGTGGCGCTGACTGGTCGGCGTAATCGGCAGCTTGTAGTCCGTGACGATCGTCACCCGCCGGCCCAAGTGAGCGATCATATCTCGCTCAAGATCGATCTGTGGACCGTTCGGATCGTTCTTGTAGCTTTCGAGCGTGTCCACCCATATGCCTTGCTTCTCAACCATCTCGTCGAAAAGGCTGCCGAACTTGTCGAACGCGTTCTGTATGTCCAACTGGAAGGTCGTATGCGTGGCCAGATCGCGCGAGACCCAGGCCTGCGGAGAAAAATCGTCCCCGTTGGGCAAGCTCAACATTCGCATCGCCAGCTCGTGTGGCGGGGGCGCAAAGACGTAGGTGCGGTGCAACACGCCATAGCGCCGCTCGGCAAAGTTCATGTATCCGCCAACGCCTTGCACGGCGGTAAAGCCCTGATTCTTCAGCACTTTCAAATAATCGGGCACTCCTCGCTGGCGATCGTCCTGCCAACTGCGCACCGACTCGGCCAGCCCGATCGGATGGACGAACCATCGAACGTGCGGCTCCAGGCCTTCCGCGCCTCGCTTGCAGCGCTCGATGACCGCCTGGTAAGGTTCCTGGACCGAAAGGCTTTCTGCCGGCTCGCCGGTCCAGCGATTCAGGATTCCACTCACGACATCCACGTCGTCCGATGCCACCAGCAAGCCGTCCTTGATGAAATACACGGCGCGGCGGACGTAGTTGCGCTCGGCGTCGGCGGCCTGTTCAAACACCGTCACCTCGATCCCGCCGATCTCTTGCCCCCTGCGCCTGAAGCCGCGCTTCAAGAGTCCGTCGGCTACTTTCTCCACTTGTTCGGCCGCTCGTTGCTCGTTGCCCGTCACGTCGATCAGCAGGGCCACGGCGGCGCGGGCCTCTGGCTTGTGAATCACCGCCATGCTCAACTCGCCGCTTGCCAGTCCTTCGACATCCTCGAGCGAAAGCCCCAAGCGCGACTTCGACTGCGACCATTTGTCCCGGATCTGCCGGCGCAGGTCGTCGCCGAAAGGCTTCATCACCGGATCGTCGAGAAGCTGACCGAGCTGCGTCTTCTTCCAGCTCTCGATCAGCTTCGGAACGTCGGGCACTGAGACGTAGCCGGCCGTTGTGCCCGGCAGCAATTCTTCCGCCGCCGGCGCCCCCCATGCCACACAGTCAGGCCCAACCAGAAGGCTCCCCATGGTTCCAATCGAAACTGCCGCCAGCAGTATCCGCATCGGCTGATGCAACACGTTACGTCTCCTTCGCACCGGGAAGCCTGGGACGGTTAGGCAAAAACGGGCGGAAGTGT
>JBBDNX010000726.1:0-10852 GCA_040877345.1 Pirellulales bacterium | reverse complement strand
TCGCGGCTTTTGGCGCTCTGGCCTGCGCTGCGACGGCCGGCTGCGGCAGCCAGACGGCTTCGCGGGCGGCCGCCGCCCCGGCGCCCGCTCCAGAACGGGCCGGTCCGCCGGCTCCGTCATCGGTGGCGGGCGGCGCCGACATGGAAGCGGAGGATGCCTTCAATCGACGGGCTTTGGTTTTCAAGCCACCTTATCCTGAGCGCCGGGAGTTGTTCCTGCCCCCCCAAAAGCCGGTGGATGCCGCGGCGGTCGAGCAGGTCGGGCGCCCCCGCGTCAAGCTCAAGGGGTTCGCGAATCTCGATGGTTTGAAGGCGCTGGTCTCGGTCGACGGGGTGGTTAGCGCGGTCGAAAGCGGCCAGTTCCGCGGTGACGTGCAGGTGATATCGATCAAACCACCGCGTGTCACTTTCCAGCGAGATGGGCACCGCTGGACCGAGTCGCTGTATACGCCGTCGAACTGAATCCACACCCGCTCCTCACGCCCAACCTATGCTTGATGGGGCAGCCGGCCCACCCGGAAGAACACGCCCTTCGGTCCCGCCTATTTAGGCGCCTATTCAAGTGAGAACGCCCATGAACCGCGTGCAGCCGGCCGAACAGGCCGTAAGCGAGTTGATGAAGTTCGAGTGCGAAGCGTTGGCCCGCTCCACGAAGGCCACGGTCGACTTGATCCATGCGCTGGATGCCGCTTCGCGGGCTCGAAGCCACTCCCGCAAGACCCGGCCGCTGCCATTGGCTTTCACTGCGCCGGCCGTTGCCTTGGACGAGCAGTTCAAGCCGCTGGGCGAGCAGTTCACCGTCACGGTGCGCGACGTTTGCACAACCGGGCTGGCGCTGCTCGACACGCAGCCGATCGGCAGCAAGTACGTCGCGGTGCAGCTCGGGCTGGGCGACCAGGCTCCCAGCCAGGCCGTGGTGCAGATCCGCCGCTGCGACAAGGTCGGTCCCTACTACGAAATGGCCGGCACGTTCATCAAGCAGGCGGGCCGCCCGTGACCTGGCTCGCCGAGTGGCGCTGGTCTTCGGCGAAGCCGGCAAACAAGTCGTAGATCGCCTGCGGCTTGCGCAATCCGTCGGCCCGTGTCGCCGCATCGGGAGCCAAAACACCAGGTGGCCACCAAGCCGCCGACCGACAAGGATTGAGGGGGCACGCAGATTTTCCTAAAACATAATGTTTTCCTGCGCAGGAAAGTGAGCTATAACAGGAAAGCGAGGTTGGTTTGATTTCCCAAATTAGGAAGTTTCCTGCGCAGGAAAGCCATGGCTTCCAAGAAACCCGTAACCGAAGGGGACCTTCTAACTTTCCTGGAAGAAGGCCAGCTTCAATTCCCGCCGCTTGAGTTCGTGGCCGCCCAGACGCAGGCGACCTCTGCCGCCTGGGACCGGCAAACGCGGCTGGATGCCCTTCTCACGCTGCGCTGGCGGGACCGGAGTTACCGCTTCGGGGTCGAAACCCGCCGGCTCTGGACCCCGAAGGCCGTTTCCGAGGCGGTGGATGCGGTCCGAAGAAACGTCGGCCGGGCCGAACTCTACCCGCTCATCCTGGTACCGTACCTCGCCGACGAGCGGCTCCTTCTGCTGGAGGCCCAGGGAGTGAGCGGGATCGACCTGTGCGGCAACGGGGTGGTCGTCGTGCCGGGTGAGCTCCTCGTGCTGCGGACCGGCTTCCCGAACCGCTTCCGCTGGGAAGGAACGATCAAGAACGTCTACCGCAAGAACAGCTCGGTCGTGGCCCGGGCCTTTCTCCTCGTCCCGGAGTTCGGTTCGGTCAAGGAGGCACTGGAGGAAATCCGGACGCGGGGCGGGGAGGTCACCCTCGCCACGGTCTCGAAAGTGTGCACGAGCCTCGAAGCTGGCTTGGTGATCGAGCGGGGTCGCGGCGAGCCCCCGGCGGCACGCCGCCTCCGCCTGCTCCAGCCGGAGAAACTGCTGGACCTCTTGGCCGAGAACTACTCGTCACCCAATGTGAGCCGCACGCTCCTGGGAAAATCGGGGCTGCAGCCGGAGCAACTCCGCAATCGGCTGGCAGGCTGGGAGAAGGAGACCGGCGAGAAGGTCGTCCTCACTGGGGCCAGTTCAGTCGAGGCCTATGCCGTCATGGCCCGCGAGCCGGTGCAATCCTTGTACTGCACCGATATCGACGGCGCCGTCAGGAGCCTGGGGGGCGACTTACGCGAAACGGACCGGTTCGCAAACCTCGCTCTCCTGGAAACCCGGGACGACTTCGTCTACTTCGACCGCAGGCCGGGGCTGGTGGCGTCCCCGATCCAGACGTATCTAGAGCTCGCTGCCGGGGAGAAGCGCGAGCGGGAAACGGCCGAACAGGTGCGGGGGCTGATCCTTCGGCCACTGGCCCAGGCAGCGCGGATGGAGTGACGGTGTGGACCAGTTGACGGCGAGCCTGCTCGACCTCCTGCACGAACTCGAAGGCGGCGTTCCCATCATGGTCGGCGGGGGCTTCGGGCTTTACCTGAAGCGACGGCACCTGGCAGCGAGCGGGCAGCGAACGCTCTTCGACCGGCTGCCGGAGCCGCGCGCGACGAACGATCTCGATTTGTTCCTGCGCGTCGAGGTCCTCGCCGACTTGCGGCGCACCCGGATCGTCGCGGAAGCTATCCGCCGCCTTGGGTACCGCGTGGTCGAGGACGCGAAGTTCCTCCAGTGGAAGCGGCATGCCGTTGTCGGGGGCGTTCCTCAGGAGGTGAAGATCGACATCCTCGTCGGCCCCCTCGGCGAGTACAGGAACAAGCTCCACATCAAGATGCCGCGGGTCCGGCCCAAGGGCAACATCGAGTTCCACGCGCATGCGGTCGAGGAGGCGATTCACGTCGAGGAGGAACCGATCGCGGTCACGGTCGCCGGAAGACGCTCGACGGGCGAGCCGCACGCCGGCACGGTCCACATCCCACAGGCGTTTCCCTACTTGATGATGAAGCTCTATGCCTTCGACGACCGCAAGGACGACGTGGACAAGGACCTGGGTCGGCATCATGCGCTCGACTTGTACACGATCGTGGGGATGATAACCGAGCGAGAGTATGAGCGGGCGAAGGAACTCGGGGCCGGCCATCCGGCTAACACGCCGATCAGCCGGGCCTGCGCGATCGTGCGGGATCACTTTGCAAGAGCGACGGCCGTCGGTGTCCTGCGGCTTCGGGAACACATGCTATTCCGTCAGGATTTTCTGGTGGATGAGTTTCTGAGCATTCTCCGGGAAATATTCCCAGGCAGGTAGGGCTGCGTTCGCCAGCCAGGTTGCGGTGCATTCCGCCGCTGCGACAAGGTGGGCCCCTACTACGAAATGGCCGGCACGTTCATCAAGCAGGTCGGCTACCCGTGACCTGGCTCGGCGTGCGCCGCTGCTCGTCGGCGAACCCGGCAAACAAATCGTAGATCGCCTGCGGCTTGCGCAATCCGGCGGCCCGTGCCGCCGCATCGGGGCCAAAACACCAGGTGGGCACCTTAGTCTTGGGGTGCCCATGGTGGTACTCGACCTGTTCGAGGTGACCGTGGTCGCTCGTGACCACAACGAACGAGTCGCCTGCCGCCCGCTGGAGCAAAGCCTCGACGAACCGCTCGATTGTCTCAAACACGTCCCGCGCCAGCTCAAGCCGCCCCGAATGGGCCACCAGGTCGGCCAACTGGTACTTGTAGAAGACGAATGAATGCTGCTCGACCAGGGCCCAGAGCACGTCCGCCGCTTGCTCGCAACTGCGCAGCGGCAACGCTTCCTGGCCGAACAACGACCAGTCGAAGTCCGACTCCAGTTGGTGCGTCATTGACGAGGTGAGCGCCTGGCCGCGCCGCACGTCGTGCCAGGTTGCCAGCGGCAGGCCGGCCTGCCGTGCGGCATGCAAAAAGATGTTCTGATTGATTTCCGACAGCGTAAACAACTCTGCGAAGCCGTGCTTGTCCTTGCCCAACAACCGCACGGGCCGGCCGCGGAAGCGCACATGCTCTTCGACCTGCTCACGACTGTAGCTGGCCATCAGGTCCGAGACGTGGGAGGCGCCGAAAAACGCCAGGTGCGCGGGAAAGATGGCGTTGGCCAGACACGGATCATGAAACAGGCGGAACAGATTATTCTGGGCCACCATCTCCTGGAGCAGCCGTTCGTTGAGCCCCAAGCCTTGCAGTAATCCATGACGGCTCGCTGCATCCTGGCCCGTAAAGTGCGCGGTATAGGTGAGCGCGCATTCAATGCCGCCCCGTTGCTGGCCCGCCGTCACGTCGGTTTCGACCAGCGCGCCTTCGATCGGGACATTGTCCAGCTCGATCAACTCGCCGTGCCGACCCTTGGGAAAGAGAAAGGAGCTTTGACCATATACCGATTCCGCGCGGTCGTGCCCCTTCGGGTCGATCCCCACGCTGTCCACCGCCAGCAACAGGCAGTTGCGAATCATTGAGCGCCTTCAGCCAGCCTTGGTCCACGTGGACACGACCGCATCGCTGTGGCGGCCGAGCGAAAATGTGGGCCCGGGGATGTCCTGCTCGGCCACGTGCACGTCAGCCTGGGGCGCAGCCCCGACCAGGGCCGTGCGGGCGGCCGCCAACGCCAACGCCGGGCGGTTGCAATCGCGGCTGAGGTGCAATTGCACCAGGTGCCGCAAGCGGCCGGGCCGGGAACGCGCTACGGCTTCGCTCAAGAGAGAGGCCGCCTGCTCGTTGGACAGATGCCCCTCGTCGCCCAGCACGCGGTCGATCAAGGGGGCGGACCTGCCGCTGTTGTGCTGCAATTGGACATCGTGGTTGAACTCCAACGCCAGCAAGTCGACGTCGGAAAAGGCGTCGGCCAGCCGCGAGTCCCAGCATCCCAGATCCGAGGCGTAGCCCAGAGCCCAGGGCCGGCTGAACAGGTCGCCTCCGCCCTCGAAGCGAAAGCCGAAGGTTGCGGTGCAATCGTGCGTCAACGCCAGGGGCAAGCATCGCACGCCGCCACAGACGAGCTGCTGGCCCTCGGCAAAGAACCGGACCAGCTTCAAGGCCTCCAACGCTGCAAACGCCGACGACGTTCGCCGCAGCCAGCGGGCATGGTCGCGGTGGCAGTACAAGGGGATGCCCAGGCGGACCAGGTGCCCCAGCGTGCGGCGGTTCCAATGGTCGCCGTGGGTGTGCGTGAGCACAACGGCATCGATCTGCCGCCAGCAGCGCCCGACGGCCGACAATCGGCCCGCAAGCTGCCTGGGGCCGAGGCCCGCATCCACGAGCAGGCCAAAGCCGTCGGCCTCGAGCAAGCTGGCATTGCCGGCGCTGCCGCTGGCCAGCACGGTCCATTCCACTGGCATCGCACTTCCCTGCCGCGCCCCAATCGGAAAGCCCGGCCCCCACCCAGCCGCCCCAACCCCCGCCGCAAAGTATACCCTGCGGATGCACCGGGGCCAGCCGTTTCGGCAGGCGGACGCAGGCACGGGCCGGCCGCCCCCGCGCCAAGCTGTTCCCCGTGCTAGAGTTGCGTGGAGGAAACCAATGGTTGCCAACCCGATCAAAGTGCTGCTGATTGAGAACAACCGCGTTGAAGCGCTGCTGGTCAAGCAGTGGCTGTCCGGCAAGGCGGAGCCGGCATTCGAGCTGGAAACGGTCGACCGGCTGGCCGCGGGTTTGGACCGTCTTGCCCGGGGGGGGATCGATATCGTCCTGTCCGACCTCAACTTGCCCGACAGCCGAGGATTGGAGACGTTTGCCACCATCCATCGCGGCGCGCCGCAAGTGCCGGTGGTGCTGCTCACCAGTCAGAACGACGAAGCCTTGGCAATCAAGGCCGTTGAAGGCGGAGCCCAGGATTACCTGATCAAGAACCGGGTCAACGGCAACGCGGTCAACCGGATCATTCGCTACGCATTGGCTCGGCACAAGGGGCAGGCCGCGCGCCTGAACCAGGTCCAGCGGAACAAGACCGCCAGGATCATCGGCTTCCTGAGCGGCAAAGGGGGCACCGGTACGACGACCGTGGCGGTGAACGTGGGCGCGGCGCTTGCCAAACAGCAGAAGGTGGTCGTGTGCGCCGAGCTTCGGCCGGCGATCGGGACATTGGCCTTCCAACTGCGGCAGAAGCCGGCGGCGGACTTGCAAAGCGTGTGGGCACTGCCGGCCGAGGGGATCGACGAGCGGGCGCTCAACGCGCTGGTGTGCAAAGGTCCCGGAGAGCTGCGGTTGTTGTTCGGTCCACAGGAAGTAGAAGACTTCAAGCCCATCGAACCGGCCCAGGCCGAGGCGGTCATCCGCGGACTGGCCGGCACGGCCGATTACCTCCTGCTCGACTTGCCCTGCCAGCCGTCGGCCGCCACCCAGGCGGCGGTTCGCCTCTGCAATTTCATCGCCCTGGTGACCGACCGAGAGCCTTCGTCGGTGCTGGCCTGTCGAACGATGCTCGAGCTCATGAAGGGCTGGGGCGTCGGCGGCAGCCTGGTCGGCGCGGTCATTGTCAACCGCACGGCATCCGTGGCCCCGATGAAGATGCCCGACCTGCAAGCCCAACTGGGCTCGATGGTGGTCGGCGTCATTCCGCCCGCCGCCGATGCCTGCCTGCGGGCCCAGGAGTCGGGCAGCCCGCTGGTCCTCTCCCAACCAAATAACGTTGCTTCCGCCAGCTTCGTCGAGCTGGCGAACCGGCTGGTCGCCGACGTGGTCGTGGCCGTCAAGTTCTAGTCCGCCGTCAAGTTCTAGTCCGCCGTCAAGTTCTAGTCCAATGCCCGGGCGTCGAGCCCGCCTGTGACGTCGCCGAACAGGGTGGCTTCCACAAGAGGGGGCATCCAGACGGCGGGCTTAAAGCCGGCCCGCCGAGCGCATTCATCCACGCTCCAATTTCGGCGGATTTCCGCGGTAAGACGGCGAATTTCGGCAGGGGAGGGATCGGTCAGCGAACATTGACGCTCTAGCGCGCGTTGGATCATCGCTCTTGCCCTTTTCCGCTCGGGTGATGTGCGAACCACACGCGGAGGGCGGGCCACGAACGTGGCTGGCTCGAAGTGAAACACGCCATCCGCACGGCAGCTCGCTCTTTTTTACGAACGATCGGGGCGATGGGGTCGCAAAAAAAAACGGTCCGAACAAAAAAAGCTGGCATGGCCGTGGTTCGAATGCAGAAATGCTGGAGGACACGATCCGCGCCTGGCCTGCTAGCGTTCCGCGATCCACGCCACCGTTCTTATTCCTCCTTCCTCCTTCCTTCCTTCATTGGCGGGCGGGGACTGGCGAAATGAGGGCGTCCAGGCGATGATGTTGCGGCCCGGCGGGCAGGGCGATCCGCCAAGATTCGGCCGCGGGGCAGCCGGCGGCTGGAAAGATCGCTCCTGGGACCGCAGAAGCCGTGTTCCGATCATGAAAACCACGAGGTGACAATCCAATGAAGAGGCGTTGCTCGATTGCGTTGGCGGGCGTTTGGCTCTGCGCGGCGGCTTTGGCGACTGGAGCCGAGACCGCGGCCGAGGTGGACGAAAGTCCGCTGCCCTTGGTTGCTCAGCGGGCCTTCCCAAAACTCCAGTTCCAGCGGCCATTGTTGCTGACCCATGCGGGCGACGGCAGCAACCGCGTCTTCGTCGCCTCGCAGTTGGGCACCGTCCACGTGTTCAAGAACGATCAGAACACGGCCCGATCCGCGGTGTTTCTCGATATCCGATCGCGCGTGGTCTACAAGGATGCCGAAAACGAAGAGGGCTTCCTGGGGATGGCATTCCATCCCGACTACAAGGACAACGGCCGGTTCTACGTCTACTACACGACCACCGACGAGCCGCACACGTCGGTGATTTCGCGGTTTCGCGTCTCGAAGAACAACCCCAACCGGGCCGACCCCCAGAGCGAGCAGGAGTTATTGCGGATCCCGCAGCCCTACTGGAACCACAACGGGGGCACGTTGGTGTTCGGACCGGACGGGTATCTCTACATCGGCTTGGGCGACGGCGGCGCGGCGAACGACCCGCACGGAAACGGCCAGAACCTGCAGACACTGCTGGGATCGATCCTCCGAATCGACGTGGACCGCCGGGAGTCCGGCAAGCCCTACGCCATCCCTCCGGACAACCCGTTTGCCGGCGGTCAGCGCGGGGCACGCCCTGAGATCTGGGCCTATGGCCTGCGCAACGTCTGGCGGATGTCGTTCGACCGTGAGACGGGCACGTGCTGGGCCGCCGACGTGGGACAAGACCTCTGGGAGGAGATCAACCTGATCGAGCGGGGGGGCAACTATGGCTGGAACCTGCGCGAGGGCAAGCACGCCTTCGGGCCGATGGGGTCGGGACCTCGCGACGATTTGATCGAGCCGATCTGGGAATATCACCACGACGTGGGCAAGTCGATTACGGGAGGCCACGTCTACCGGGGCCGCCGGCTGCCGACGCTGGTGGGGGCTTATCTTTACGCGGACTACGTCACCGGCAAGCTATGGGCCTTATGGTACGACGAAGGCGAGCGGCGCGTGGTGGCCAACCGGCCGATCGGCGGCAACATCATGCCCGTAATGTCGTTCGGCGAGGACGAGGCGGGCGAAGTTTATTTCATGATCGACAAAGGCACGCTGCACCGCTTCGGTCCGGTGAGAAGGGACAGGGAAGGGGCAGGAGCAAGCGACGGCCGACAGCGCACGGGGACAGGGACCAGGAAATAGGGGGGTAGGGGCAGCGAAGAAGAGCTTAGAACTTAGAGTACCTGGTCTGGCAGCGCGGATCCAAGCTCTAAGTTCTAAGCTCCAAGCTCTAACCGTCAATCAAACGGGCGGAGCGCCTCGAAGCGCCGGCCGTCACGGTCCCGATCGAAAATCAGGCCTTCGTCGACGTCGCGATCGTCGTCGGCGCGCAGACGGCTGGTTTCTCGCGCGTCGAAGCCGTCGCGGTAAACCCGGTCGCCTTCTACCATGCCGGTGGTCGGGCGCGTGCCTCGCGCCGTCTGCGATGTGTCTGCCGTCGAGCGGCTGGCCACCAGCCTGGCTTCGGTCGACTGCCGTACCGGCCGGACGAATTCCAGCTCGACGACGTCGCCCGGCCGCTGGCTGTTGACAAACCGCACCAGATCCTGGTGCGAGCGGATTCGCCGACCGTTCACGCTGATGATGCTATCACCGGGCCGCAGGCCGGCTCGCTGCGCCGGGCTGCCCCGGTACACCCGCTCGACCCTGGCTCCGCCCCGGTATTGCGAGTCCAGCGTAACGCCCAGCGTGGCCTCCCGGCCCATGTCGTCCCGGTAGTCGTCCCGGTAGTCGTCGCGGTCGATCGCGCGGTCCTGCCAGGCGTCGTCGCGGCCGCGGTAATATCGCTCGGTGTACAGGCGATCGTCGTCGAAATCGCCCTGCCAAGCGTCAGACCTGTCGGCCTCGAACCGGTCGTCGTCGAAGGCCTCGCCTTCCAGGTTGCCATACGTGCGGGCCTGGGAGCGGCCTTCCTGCCGCTCGGCTCGGGCGTCGAGGCGACCCTCGACCCGGTCGGCCTCGAAGCGGCCTTCCTGCCGCTCGGCCCGTGCGTCCAAACGCCCCTCTTGCCGGGCAGTCTGTCCGCTGGCCGGGGCGGCCAGCACCGCCATCAGCCCAAAAAGAATGCTGCCTGAAGCAAATCGAAACATCATGCTTACCTCCTTCTGGCCCCTGGTTGTCTAGCTCACTCCATGGCGAGATCGGTGCTCTCGCCGCCCCAACGAGCCTTCGGCACTTGCACGTGATGTGCCAACGGCCCGCGGGTGCAAACCGCTTCGCTGAAAAGCCATCCGTCCATGGGTTTTGGCGGGCCGGCCCGCTACAAGACGGTCCCGGCTGGTTACACTGATCGCGAAGAGATCAGCCTGTATGGCGGGCAACCAGCGATCTCGGGAACGGGGCCGGACCGGGCGGCGCGACGGGACCAGGCCGCTAGCAAACCAGGGCGGCATCCGGGTACATTGCCGGTGCCGGTCTTATCCGGAAGACCACCCGTTGGGAAGACGGCCCCATGATGAAGACGATGCAGGCGCTGGTCAAACGCGAGTCGCGCGCCGGGCTCTGGCTGGAAGATGTTCCGGTGCCCGAGATCGGCATCAACGACGTGCTGATCGAAGTGCTGCGCACCGGAATCTGCGGCACCGACATCCATATCTATCAATGGGATGCCTGGGCGCAGAAAACCATTCCCGTGCCGATGGTGGTGGGGCACGAGTTCGTGGGACGGATTGTCGAGGTCGGCTCGAATGTCAGCGACTTTCACTCCGGCGAGATCGTGAGCGGCGAGGGACACGTGGTGTGCGGCCACTGCCGCAACTGCCTGGCCGGCCGGCGGCATTTGTGCAAGGACACCAAGGGCGTGGGCGTGAATCGGCCCGGAGCGTTCGCCCAGTACCTGGCCCTGCCGATGACCAATGTCTGGGTGCACGATCCGGCGATTCCCCGTGACGTGCAGGCCATCTTCGACCCGTTTGGCAATGCGGTGCACACGGCCTTGTCGTTCGACGTGCTCGGCGAGGACGTGCTGATCACCGGCGCCGGGCCGATCGGGATCATGGCGGCCGGCGTGGCGCGCCACGCCGGCGCACGGCACGTGGTGGTTACCGACGTCAATCCCTACCGCTTGGGGCTTGCCGGGCGGATGGGGGCCACGCTGGCCCTCGACGTGCGGGAGGAATCGATCGCCGCGGCCCAGGAGCGGCTGGGCATGAAGGAGGGCTTCGACGTTGGCCTGGAAATGTCGGGCAATCCATCGGCATTGCGCGACATGCTGGTCAATATGTGCCACGGCGGAAAGATTGCCATGCTGGGCATCCCGGAACGGGAGACGGCGATCGACTGGAACACGGTCGTGTTCAACATGCTGACCATCAAGGGGATCTACGGCCGCGAGATGTACGAGCCCTGGTTCAAGATGACCGTCATGCTGCAGTCGGGCCTGGACATCAGCCC
>JBBDNX010000725.1:0-10855 GCA_040877345.1 Pirellulales bacterium | reverse complement strand
AGGCCGCCGCCGACCACGGCCGCAGTCGAGCTCCTGATGAAGTCACGTCGCGACGGCACGCTTCGAGTGGGCTGGAAATGCTCGCTCATGGTTTCAGTTCTCCTTTGCGGGGTGGGTTCGATCGCCGGGCAGGGCTCAGGGCCGCTCCAGGTCGATCTCGTACTTGACCTTGTCCTCGGCCGAGGGTTCTTCCAAGGGACGCACAATGCGGAAGCCCACGAACAGGGCGTCCGTGTAATACCAGATGCTCTGCGGAATCTGCGGGTCCTGCTGTTTCCAGTCTTTGTGGCTGCCACGGCGGGCGGCGCTGCGCAGCAACTCAGGATCGTCGTCCCAGGAGCCGCCGCGCACCACACACGGCTCGACCTTCAGCGGCACGGCCAGCGGGTTGGTCGCCACAGCCGAGTCGAACTGCCGGTAAAAATCGCTCACGTACTGGTCCGCGCACCATTCCGACACGTTGCCGTGCATGTCGAACAGGCCCCAGGGGTTGGGCTTCTTGCCGCCCACCGGGCGGTAGGCGTCCTCGCTGTTATCGAAGTACCAGGCGTACTCGTCCAGCTCGCCCGGATCGTCGCCGAAGTGGTAGGCCGTGGTCGTGCCGGCCCGGCAGGCGTATTCCCACTCGGCCTCGGTGGGCAGCCGGTAGTATCGCCCTGTCTTGGCGCTAAGCCACTGGCAATACTTCTTGGCCGCCAGTTGGGTCATGCAGATCGCCGGATAGCCCTCCTTGCCCATGCCAAAGGTCATGTCGGTGTAGGGCTTGGTGGGCCGAGTCACGGCGTCGGCCAGCTTGTCCAGCTCGGTCGGCTGGGCCGCGGCCAACTTCCGCCGGGCGATGTCGAGGCTGAACATGAAGATTTCGTATTCGTCCCAGGATACCTCGCACTTGCCCATCCAGAAGGGGGACACGGTGACTTCGTGCGGGGGACCTTCGTCCGGCTTGCGGTCCGGCTCGTCATCGGGGCTGCCCATCTGGAAGGTACCGCCGGGAATCGGCACCAGGTCGAACGTGACGCGGCTCCCCTCGATCCGGTCGGTATAGGGCTTCATCTCGTCGGGGGTGGCGGCCGCCGCATTGGGCACTTCGAGCAGCGGCCGGGCCGCCGCGCCGCCGGCCCGTTCATCCGCATCGACCGGGGCGGCGCTCCAGACGGCGAAGGCCGCAGCCATCAGCCCCGCCCCTGCCAAGCTCGGCCATGTCAGCCTCCGCCCCGTCCAGTTCCGGCACGGTTGCCTCGCGGCACTGTGGCGACCTACGCTATACATTGGATTGGTTGGCCTCGGTTTTGCGAAGGATGGGCTGGAATGAGTCGTGCGGCTGGCTGCTCGTGGTGGCTCTTGCTTTTGATTCTGTCCGCTTCGCTCGCCGGACCGTGGCCGGCGGGCCTGCGCGGCGTCGAACCGTGCGGCGCGGCTGCGGTGGAACCGGCCCTGGACCGCTACGAGTTCCAAGAGGTCCACATGGGCGCGCCGATCAAGATCGTATTGTATGCTGCCGACGAAGCGTTCGCAAACGCGGCGGCGGCCAAGGCCTTTGAGCGCATCGGGCATCTCGACAAGCTTTTAAGCGACTACGACCCCGACAGCGAGCTCTCGCGGCTCAGCCGCACCGCCGGTTTGGGCCAGGAGGTCGAAGTCGGCCGCGAGCTGTGGTTCGTGCTGTCGCGGGCGCAGAAGCTGGCCGAGGCCACCGGGGGGGCTTTCGACGTCACGGTGGGGCCGTACGTGCGGCTTTGGCGGCGGGCGCGGCGCCAGAGCGAACTGCCCGATCCCGCCCGCCTGGCGCAGGCCCGCCAGGCGGTTGGCTACCGGAACCTGAAGCTGGATCCCGGCCGGCGCACGGCAAGACTGCTGGCACCCGGAATGAGGCTCGACCTGGGAGGCATTGCCATGGGATACGCGGCCGACGAAGCCCTCGAGGTGCTGGCGGGCCATGGGGTCAGCCGGGCGCTGATCGATGCCAGTGGCGACATTGTTGCCGGCGAGGCGCCGCCGGGCCGCGATGGCTGGTCGATCGCCGTGGCCGCACTGGGCAAGCCGGACAGCCCCCCCAGCCGCTACGTGCTGTTGCGCCACGCCGCCGTGACCACCTCGGGCGATGCCTTTCAATTTGTCGAGATCGACGGCGTGCGATACTCGCACATCGTCGACCCCCGCACGGGGCTGGGATTGACCGAATCGATGAGCGTTACGGTGGTGGCGGCCGACTGCATGACGGCCGACAGCCTGGCCACGGCAGTGTGCGTGCTGGGTCCCGAAAAAGGACTGGCGCTGATCGAGGATACGGCCGGGGCCGCGGGGCTGCTCGTGCGGCGGGTGGGTGACCGGGTCGAAACAGCGGAGTCGAGTGGATTCGACCGGTTCGAGATCGGACCGATGGCATCGCCGGCCGGGCCGTAGTACCCTGGCGGTCGATGGACACCAGGCGGGACGAATTGATCGAGCGGTTGCGGCGGGGCGACGCGGAGGCGTTGGCCGAATTCATCACCTCGCGGCACGGCCAACTGCTGGCCTACATCGAGCGGAATCTGGGCGCGGCGCTGCGCCGCAAGATCGAGCCGGACGACATCCTGCAGGAGCTGAGCGCCGACGCGATCCGGTCCTTGAGCGGCATCGACCTGGCGGGCCGCGACCCGCTGGGTTGGCTGTGCCAGATTGCCGAGCGGCGGATCATCGACGCCCACCGCCGTTTCTACGGCAGCCAGAAGCGCAACGCCGGGCGCGAGGTGGCCATCGACGCGCCGCGCGGCGACGACCAGCGGGGCCTGATCGACTTGCTGGTGGCCAGCATGACCTCGGCCAGCCAGGCTTTTTCCCGGAACCAGCGTGAGCAGCGGCTGCTGGAGGCGCTGGCGAGCTTGAAGGAGGAGCAGCGCGAGGCGTTGCGCTTGCGCTACGTGGAGAACCTGCCGTCGAAAGAGATTGCCCAGCGGCTCGGCAAGACCGACGGCTCGGTCCGCGTGCTCTTGACGCGGTCGCTGCACCGCTTGCACGAATTGCTGGGGCCTGAAAGCAGTCCATAAACAACCCTGCCTGTTTCAGCGACAACTTGGGAGAGACTTCAATGACACGACGACTCGGTCGGTTGGGGCTATGCGGTCTGGCGGCGATGGTTGCCATGTTGTTGGCCGGCGAGGGGCGCAAAACGGTCGGCCCAAGCGCCGAGGCGCAAGCTCCCCCCTCGAAGCAAAAAGCCGCCACGTCAAGAAGCACCCCCGCCCGCGGTCAGCCTGCCGGGCTCGGTTGGAAGAAGGGGCGCGGTTGGGGGGCCATTTGGGGCCCTGACGATGCGGTTGGGGCATTGAACGCCATGACCGATGCCTCGCGGCGGGCGGCGCTCGACCTGGCGCGCCAAGGCAAGGTCTACGACCTGGGGATCACCTACAGCCGGCAAAGCTACAAGTGGCCGGGGCACAGCCCTGGCGAGGTGATCAGCTTCCGCTCGCCCGAAGGGGTCAAGCGGCAGGGCGACCACCCGTTTGTCGCGCCCAAGGTGAATCCGGCCGGCCAGGCCTGGCACAGCGCCGCCTTGTTCATCAACGACAACGTCGCCACGCAGATCGACGGCCTGGCGCATATCACGGTGGGCGACGACAACCACTGGTACAACGGCTTCCGCGAGGCGGATTGGGGCGGCGACTTTGGGGTCCGCAAGTGCGACGCGCCGGGCATTCCCCCGATCGTGGCTCGCGGCGTGCTATTGGACATCGCCGGCCTGCGGAAAGTGGACGCCCTGCCGAGCGGTTACGCCATCTCGCCCAAGGACGTCGACGAGGCCCTGGCCGCCCAGAAGATCAAGCTAGCGGTGGGAGACGTGGTGTTGTTCCGCACCGGCACGTTGCGATATTGGGGGGCCGAGGGGGCCGACCACGACGCGGTCCGCGAGCACGACTCGGCCGGCATCATCTTGCCGACGGCCCGCTACCTGGTGGAGGAGCACGGCTCGATGCTGATCGGGTCGGACACCAGCGGCCTGGAGCGGATGCCTGCGCCCGAGGGTTCCGACTGTTTCAACCCGGTGCACAAGTACCTGTTGATCGAGCAGGGCGTTCACATCGGCGAGTTCCATTTCCTGGAGGATCTGGCCCGCGATCGGGTGTACGAGTTCTGTTACATCTGCACCGTGAACAAGATCGCCGGGACCGTCGCCGGTTTCGCGTTGCGGCCGATTGCCATGCGCTGATAGCCATGCTCTATGCCTGGGCGCCCAGCAGCCAGGCCAAAATGCCCTTCTGCACGTGCAGCCGATTGGCCGCCTGCTGGACGACGATGCTCCGCGGCGCATCCATGACTTCGTTGGTCACCTCCTGGCCGCGGTGGGCCGGCAGGCAGTGCATGAAGTAAACGCCCTTGGGGGCGTGGCTCAGCAACTCCTCGTTGACCTGGTAGCCGGCGAAGGCCTTGGCCCGCGTCTGCGCCTCGGACTCCTGCCCCATGCTGGCCCAGACGTCGGTATAGACGGCCACGGCGTCGCGGACCGCCTGGCGGGGATTCGTGCTCACCGACAGCTTCAGGTCGGGGACCTCGCGCTTGAGATCGGAGACGAACCGGGGATCGAATTGGTAGGCCTTGGGGGCCGCCATGGCGAACTTCAGGCCCACTTTGCCGCAGCCGGCCGCCAGGCTGCGGGCCACGTTGTTGCCGTCGCCCACGTAGGCCAGCGTCTGCCCCTTGAGCGGTCCGACCAGCTCCTTGAGCGTAAACAGGTCAGCCAAGGCCTGGCAGGGATGCGCGAAGTCGGTGAGGCCATTGATGACCGAGCAGGCGCAGTGCTCCGCCAGCTCGACGACCTTCTGGTGCGACTGGGCCCGCACGACGATCACGTCGACGTAGGCGCTGAGCACCCGCCCGAAATCGGCGATCGACTCCCGCGAGCCCCAGCCCACGTCGGAACCCAGAAACAGGCTGCTGCCGCCCAGGTGGCTCATGCCCGCCTCGAAGCTGACGCGCGTCCGCAGCGACGGCTTTTCGAACAACAGCGCCATCACGCGGCCCGGCAGCAAGGCCTCGCGCAGCCCCTGGGCGTGCTTGCTCTTCAAATCCTCGCTGATGGCGAAGATCCGCTCGATTTCGCCGCTGGACAGGTCCGTGAGCGTGATGAGGTTTCGCATGCCGCGCTCACCTGCTCTGATCTTTCAGCACGGCGGCCAGGATGTCGCACGCCTGCTGGGCCTGCTCGGCCGACAGGTTCAAGGCCGGCAACAGCCGCAGCACATTGCCCTGCGTGCAGTTGATCAGCAGCTTGCCCTCCAGGGCGGCCTTGACCAGCGGGGCACCCTCGATCGACAGCTCGATGCCGATCATCATTCCCAGGATGCGGACCTGCTCGATCAGCTCGCACTCGGCCTGCAGTTGGGCGAGGCGCGTTTCAAAGACCTTGCTGACGCGCTGGGCGTTGTCGAGCAGGTCTTCCTGCTCGATCATCTCAATCGCGGCGATCCCGGCCCGGGCGGCGATAGGGTTGCCGCCGAAGGTGGCCGCGTGCATGCCGGGCCGCAGGCTGGGGGCGATTTCAGCGGTGGTCAACAGCGCGCCGCCGGCAATGCCGCCGCAGAGCGCCTTGGCCAGCGTCATGACGTCCGGCGTGACGTCGAAGTGCTGGTAGGCGAACCATTTTCCGGTCCGGCCGCAGCCGCTTTGAACTTCGTCGAAGATCAACAGCAGGCCCCGCTCGTCGGCAAGCTGCCGCAGGCCCTGGAGGAATTCGACCGGGGGGATGTTGATGCCTCCCTCGCCTTGCACCGGCTCGACCATGATGGCGGCCGTCTCGTTGTCGACCAGGCGGGTCACCGCCTCCAGGTCGCCATAGGGCGCATAGACGAAACCGGCCATCAGCGGCCCCAGGCCCTCGTGGTACTTGGGCTGGGCAGTGGCAGCCGTCGAGCCCAGTGTACGGCCGTGAAAGCCGCCGGTGAAGGTGATGATCTTGTAGCGCTCGGGGGGCGTGTGCAGCCGGGCCAGCTTGATGGCCGCCTCGTTGGCCTCGGTGCCCGAATTGCAGAAAAAAGCCTGTCCTCCGAAGCTCCGCTCGCTGAGCGCCTTGGCCCATAAGCCCTGGGCCTCGGTGTACCAGGTGTTGGGCACGTGGATCAGCGTGGCCACTTGTTCCTGCACGGCCCGGACGACCGGCTCGGGACAATGGCCCAGCAGGTTACAGCCCCAGCCGGGAAACAGATCGAGATAGCGGTTGCCTTCGCTGTCCCAGACGTACGATCCTTCGCCGCGGACCAGGCAGATCGGATAACGCCCGTAGTTGGGTACCACGTATCGCTTGAACAATTCGATCGCTTCGGCCGAACTCATTGCGCTGGCGGTTGCCACGGCGGGTCTCCTCAGAGAAGTAAGTTGGGTAATGGCACCTCGAACCCATGCCGGACCCCGCGGCCGGTGTGGAGGTTCGCGCCGGCGCGCCTCAGCGGGCCTTGACGATCTCGGTGCCGACTCCGCTGCTGGTGTAGACTTCGAGCAATAAAGAGTGCCGCAAGCGGCCGTCGATGATATGGATCTTGCTGACTCCCTTGTCGAGAGTCTCGAGGCAGGCCTCGACCTTGGGGATCATGCCCGACTCGATGGCTCCCGAGGCGATCAGTTGCCGCGCCTCGTCGGCGGTGAGCGAGTGAATGAGCGAAGCCGCATCGTCCTTGCGGCGGCGGACCCCGTTGACGTCGCTGAGAAAGACCAGCTTCTCGGCGCTCATCGCTTGGGCCACCGCGGTGGCGGCCGTGTCGGCGTTGACGTTCAGCTTCTGCTTGTCGGCATCGAGGCACATCGAAGGGATCACCGGCACAATCCCCGCGTAGCAGAGGTTTTCGATGGTGGTCCGGTCGATCCGGTTGACCTGCCCCACATACCCCAAGTCGATCGGCTCGCCGTTGTCGCCCGCCAGGTGCATCCGCTCGCCGAACAGCACGTTGGTGGTGCGGAAGTTCAAGGGGGCTGCCCGGCCTTGCAGATCTTCAATCCGCTTGGAGATGAGCTCGTTGGTCTGGTAGGCCAGCACCTGCTCGACGATGTCGCGAGCCCGCTCGTCGGTGTAGCGCCGTCCCTGGATGAATCGGGGCTCGAGGCCGGCTTCGGCCATGGCCCGGTTGATGGCCGCCCCGCCTCCGTGCACCACCACGGGCCGCATGCCGACGGTCCGCATGAAGATGATGTCCAACAGCAGGTGCCGCAGCGCGTCGGGATCCTCCATGACGCTTCCGCCCAGCTTGATGACCGTGATCTTGTCGCGGAAGCGGCGGATCCACTCCAGCGCCTCAATCAGGACGTCGGCCTTTTCGATGGCCGCGTGCAAAGGGCGGCCTTCTCCGGCGGAAGCCGGGCTCGCCGCGTCGACGGCCATGCTGTCGGGCATCGAGCGCTCCTTCCGGGCCAGCGCGCTTGAGTCGAAGGAAAACGGTTTATTTTAGACGCCAGCAGGGGGGTGTCAACTCAAGGCACAGAAGGCAGACTATGCGAGATCACACGGATCGGTGAAGTTTGCCGGCGCCAACCGGCCGCTTCCAATTGCCTAACGCCCCCAGCTTGGCGGCTCCGATAAGCGTTATGGTCCAGGCACCCATTCTGCTCGTTCGCTCGGCCAGGAGTAACGGAACATGGGACGTACGCGGCTGACTCTGTTGGTATTGGTATCGAGCTTGGGGCTGTCGCTGTCGGCGGTTGCTTCCCAAGGCGCACCAGCGCGACCAGGTTGCCAACGGGGCCGGCAGCCCGTCTACCGCTTGGCGCGCCTGGACGTCGAGCCACTGACGCCCGACAGATTACCGCCGCACCCGGCCGAGACGGCGATGAGCTCCAGTTTGAGCCGGTTGGCCGCGGATGCCCGTCACAGCACCGGTCTGGAACTGGTCTATTCGCTCAACGACGAGAACGACGGCCTCTCGGGATCCCAGAACGATCGTCGGTTGCCCGTCTGCGGAGCCAGGCTGGCCGCCGATCCGCGCCACAGCAGCGGCACCGAGCTGGCCATGCGTTTGAACGCCGAGAACGACGGACTCGGCGAGCTGGTCGTGCCCAAACGGTCCGCTCAGCGTGCGGCCCTGATGGCGTGGTGTGCTCAACTTCAACTGGCGCTCCGGGAGCCTGGCGCTCCGCGCCGGCCAGCCGCTTCGTTGAACGCCTGGACCGGCTGTGGAGCCGGGGCCGGGATCGCGGTCGGCTTGGATCGAAACGCCAACGAAGCGGCCGCCTTGGCCCGCGTCGAGCGCGCGTTGAGCCCGCTTCGCACCGCCGTCACGGCCGTTACACGCCAGTCGGGGCTGCTCGTCAGCACGTTGGGCCAAAGGCTGGCTGAAGCGGCAACGACCTTGAGTGCGTCTTCACGACCGGCGGGGGGGGGGGGGGGGCTGCCGGCACTGGAGGACGGTCTGGAGTGGGCCGCGAACTATAACGGCAGACCGTTCATAACTGTATATCGCTATGCGGTTTAGGACCCGGCGCCTCCATGGCGGACCGGGTTCCTTCTTTTCATGCCGTCGACGTTGGCGTTTTGGGCGGCCTCGCGGTGGAGCGACGGGCCAACTCGAGAGCATCAAAAAAGGCAACTTTTTATTGGCATAAAGCCATCTGGCTGAATAAACTAAGCCTATTCGCCGCTCGGCATATCCCGGCGAATGCATGCGTAGCCGGGCCGTCGCTACGGAACACGCTGGCCTTTGCGCTCACGCTTCTCATTTGTGGGAGTTCGCAGACATGT
Organism: Pirellulales bacterium; assembly: GCA_040877345.1. Lineage (GTDB taxonomy): Bacteria > Planctomycetota > Planctomycetia > Pirellulales > JAICIG01 > JBBDNX01. The sequence goes on along the minus strand of JBBDNX010000725.1, from coordinate 2,157 downwards.
CGAAGAATCATTGGTCTTGGTTGACCTGCCTGGCCGTCGCCGGCATCGGCGTGTGCACGTTGTCCATCGGGGCCGAGGCGCCAACGACCGACTCACAGACGGCCACGATGGATCTGTTCTCAAAGGCCGATGGCGAGACATTTTTTGCCTTGAAGGTGATGCCGGACATTGAAGCGCCACCGGCAAGGGCCCACGACGTGGTGATTCTGTTCGACACGTCGGCCAGCCAGACGGGCGTCTATCGAAGCGACGCTCTGAAGGCGTTGGAAGTTCTGCTGGCCGGTTTGGGACCAAACGACCGCGCGGCGCTGCTGGCGGTCGATCTGAAGGCCGTCACGCTGACGGACTCCATGGTCGCCCCGAACAGCGAGGCCATGCAGCAGGCATTGAGCGACTTGCGGCGGCGCGTGCCGCTCGGCTCGACCGACATGGCGGCGGCGCTGTCGGCCGTGGTCGAGAGCTTTGGCGACGAAGCGTCGGCGCGAGGACGCGCGGCGGTTTACATCGGCGACGGCATGAGCACCGCCAACCTGATCGCCAGCGGCCGCATGCAAGAGCTGGTCGACGAACTGGTGGCGAAGCGGGTTTCGGTGAGCAGCTACGCGATCGGCCCGCGGTTGGATAACCAGGTGCTCGGCGCCTTGGCCAACCACACGGGAGGCATGCTGGCCATCGACGGCGACTCGGTCAACAGCACCGAGGTCGGCAATTGGCTGGCCGAGGCGGCCCGCGGCGCCGTGGTCTGGCCCACGGCGGTGGAGTATCCCGAATCGCTGGCCGAAGTGTATCCCCGCAACACGCCACCGCTGCGGTTCGATCGCGATACCGTGGTGATCGGCAAGCTGGCTGCGCAAGACGGCTCGCCGGGCGAAATCCGGATGCAGGCCGAAATCGCGGGCAGGCCCGTGGAAATGAGCTGGCAGGTTCGATCCGGCCGCCCCAGCGACGACCACGCCTACCTGGACTCGTTGGTCCGGGCGGCAAAGCGCGATGGAGGCATCGGCCTGCCGACGGTCGGCACGGCAGGTCTCAAGGAGCTGCGCTGGCTGGTGAACACCGGTTCGCAGAACCTGACGCGTCTGAGCCAGCAGGCCCTGGCGACCGGCAATCTCCAGCAGGCCGAGCAGCTCGTGGCCGAAGCGACCCGTCTCGATCCGCTCAACGCCAACGCCCAGACCGTCCAGGAAGCCGTGCGCAAAGCCCGCGAAAACGGCGGGCCGGCGACGCCCCGGGACCTGAGGTTGGCCAACTTCCAAGATCCAACACCGCCGCCGGGCACCGCCGAGGTGCCGCCGCCGGCTGATCCGGGCCTTCGAGCCGACGAAGGCGGCCTGCTCGACGAGATCGAGCAGCAGCAACGGCTATTCACCGGGTTCATCACGGCCGAGGTTCGCAATGCCATCAACCAGGCGCGGGGGATGATGGGAACCGCTCCCGAACAGGCGACCAACATGCTCAAGGTGGTGCTGGAGCGGGTGGAGCAGGCTCCGGAACTCAATCCCGAGGTGCGCAACACGCTGGCCGAGCAGGTCCGCACGGCGCTGCGTGAAGCGAGCCGGCGAGCGGAAATCAAGGCCCAGCAGGATATCGAGCGGCAGCAGCTTGCGGCGGAAGGCGAAGCCCGCGCGCGGATCCACCGCGACTTGTTCATTACGGAGCAGAAGGTGGACCAGTTGATGAACCGCTTCAATGCCCTCTTGGATGAGGAGCGCTATCGCGACGCCGAGGCGGTGGCCCAGATGGCCGAAGAGATGGATCCGGGAACGCCAGGGCTGCGGTCGGCGGAGCTGACGGCCCGCATGGTCGGGTATCGGGCCAATATGGACGCCGTCCGCGATGCACGGCACATGGGAGTGGTCGACGCGATGTATGCGATCGAGCTGTCGCACGTTCCCACCCCAGACGAACCGCCGATCCTCTATCCGCCCCCCGACGTGTGGCAGTTGCTCACCCAGCGGCGCAAGAAGTACAAGTCGGTCGACCTGACCGAGAGCAACCCAGCCGAGGCCCGCATCCTCGGCGCCTTGGACGAGATGACGGAGTTGGATTTCATCGATACGCCGCTGAACGACGCCATCGACATCCTGAAGGCCAGGCATGACATCGAGATCCAGTTGGACGGCCCGGCCCTGCTCGACGCCGGAGTCGGCTCGGACA
>JBBDNX010000724.1:0-10958 GCA_040877345.1 Pirellulales bacterium | reverse complement strand
CCCTGGCCCAAGGCCGTGGGGGAGGCACCGGCTTCGGCACCTCGGGGTCGGGCATGTCGCGGCCATCAGGCACTTCCGGCGGTGGCCAGCAGGGCATGTTCGGCCAGCGAAACCTGGGAGGCTCGATCGGAAACCCTAGCCGCACTTTCGCTGGTGGTCGCCAGGGGGGCAGAGGCGGCATGGCAAACACAGGCGGTCTGAGCGGTTTTGCGCCAACGCTGGGGAGCAGCCAGCTTAGCGGGAGCGAACGATTTCTTAGGGAGAACCGTCAGGGGCAATTCGTGGGCGCGGATCTGGGCGATATCGGCAGCTTCATCGGCGCTCAGCAAGGCCTTTCCGGTCAGTTCAACGCGTCGGGCACACGCCGGAGATCGATGAACAGGGGCAACGCCGAGGGGCGTGACAGGGGCCGAGACAGCGGCGGCTCCGCGGCAAACCGCCGCACCACTATTCCAAGGCGGGTTGAAGTGGCTTTTGAATATCCTCGCCCCGCGCCGGCTCGCCTGACAGCCGTGCTCGAGCGGCGTCTCACGCGGATGGAACCATTCTCGTCGGTGGATTTGCGGGTGGAGGGAGGGGCGGCCGTGCTCCGGGGACAAGTGGCCACGGAGGATGACCGCCTGCTGGCCGAGAACCTGGTCCGCCTGGAACCGGGAGTATCGGCGATCCGCAATGAAATCACGATCGCTGGCATATCAAGGGCTCCGGCGACGGAGGCAGGTGGTTCCGCCGCCCAGGCGCGAGTTCCGTAAGAGCGGGATGCCAGCCCAGGCAAGTCCGCTACCCGCCCTTATTGTCATCCTTCGCCTGGTCGTCCCCACTCGCTTGATCGGACTGGTTTGGGCGCCGCGGCTTGTTATGTGGCCACGACGGGCCCCGGCTGCGGTCGATGCTCCCGATCGGTTCACCTAGCGGGTGAACCCGACTATAAGGCGGCCCGGGCCGGTCTCGCGATGCTTCGCTTTGTTTCCGCGGCGGGTTTGGCGAGGGCCGTGCACTGGGAGCGGCAGGATGCAACGGCGTTGCCCGAGGTCTTGCGATGGCCGTCGGTGTCCGGCCCATTGCCGATGGTACATGAATCGTAACGGTCTTCATCCGGTGGGAGGAATCGCCGGGCTGCTGGTCCACGGTTTCAAGGGGCGACAAATCGCCATCGCCAGCTTCTTCTTCGTCGTACTGCACCCGTTGAACCTCGGACTTCGAGCGTGCCGTGGTCAGGCCGTTCGACGCCGGGCGGATGGCCTGGTCGACGGGCTTCGATCCGGGCAGGACGTGCTTGGTCTCTTCACTGATCACCACGCCTCCCTGCTCGGGTACGAAGCGCAGGATGAGGCTGATTTCCTTCTGTTCGCCTCCTACCTCGTCCCAGGGGAGCCAGAAGCTGTACGAGTGCCCCAGGGCCGATTTGCTGTAATGTTTGGCAAATTGTTCCTCGGCAAAGACGTACTTGCGGTCCGGCGCCACGTTGGTTGGATCGCGGTGGGTTTCGTCGAAGGCATATACGACCAGCGACCCCTTGACCTTGCAGGGCTTCCCTTCCTCCGAGGCGTAGAACATCAACCGGCCGCCGAAGCCGCGCATCGGCTGCTGGTGGGCGGACGACAATACCGTGTCGGTCCACAGTCCGACCACCTTCATGGGGCGCTTCAACTGGCCTTCTTCCCCTTCGCCCCAGGGGATTCTTTTGCGCAAGTCGAAGTGTTGGCAGCCGGGCAGTCCCGCCAAGACCAGTGCCGGCAGGATGGGCGCAAGGATTGCCAGTTTCCGGATCCGCGGATGCACCGAGGTCATTCCTGGCGCTCCCTTTGGTAGTAGGCCGGTTCAGCTTCATGCCGGTCGGGCTGACCGCGACCGGCCCTAGGTTCGGAATCACTGAGGGTGGCGCTGTTGCGTGTTTGTTCGTCGGCAACCATCGTCGTGTGTTGGGGCTCGCGCCGGGAGGTCGGCCCCTGGCCGGGAAGGGTGGCCGCGGCGTGGCGTAGCCGCACCTGGTTGGGCTGCTCGCGCCGTCCCAAAGGCTGCGGCAAGGGCATTCCTCTTTCGTCTAACGGGTCAGCCGCGGCTGGCTCGCGCTCCGGTGGCTCGGGGACCAATCGCGGCCCGGCTGGAGGGGGCAGGATCTCGCCGTCGATCGCTGCCGGAGTGGGCGCGCCGTCGGGATAGATGGTGATGGTTTCGCCATCGGCCCATTCGTCACCGCGGCCGCGCAATCCCGCGTTGCCATGGAGCTTTTGAACATCCGCGAGGCACCAGCTCATGCGAGCCGCCTCATCGCGCTTGACGACCTCGGCATGGGCTTCGTTGCGCACGATGCGCGGCGTCATGATGATCAGCAGTTCGGTCTTTCGGCCCGAAACGCCGTCGTAGCGAAACAAGTTGCCGAGGATAGGGATCTCGGACAGGAGAGGAACCCGCCGACGCACTTCGGTCTTGCTCTTGGTAATCAGTCCGGCGAAGACCACCGTCTGGCCGTCCATGGCACTAATCGTCGTTTGGGCGGTGGTTGCGTCGATCCGCGGCGAACGGATGACTTCGCCGGTGGCGTTGATCGAAATTGGAATTCCTTCCGCCTCGGGACCGACTTGTGACTTCTCAGCGTTAATTTCCATCACCACCAAGCCGTCCGGACTGATCCGCGGCGTTACGCCCAACACAAGACCGACGTTTTCGAAGGCGATGGTGTTGGTTTGGCCGACACCGGGCGTCAGCGCCGTTTGGGTTATGAAGGGCACCCGCTGGCCCACCAGGATCAAGGCCGGCTGGTTGTCAAGCGTCATGATCTGTGGGCGGCTGAGCACGTCCAGCCTTCGGCTTTCCTTGAGCGCCCGGACCAGGATACTCACGCTTTCGCTGGAGGCTGAAAGCACCAGGCCTCCGAATCCCAGGTCGCCATTGGTACGGCCCACGGCGAAACTAGTCAGTCCTTGACTGCCGATGGATTCCCGCGTTGCCAGCGACTGTGCGCTCCCGCTGTTGCCCAATGGAAGGTTGTTAAAAATGAAACCGGGGATATTCGTCGCGGTGATGACGTTTTCGTCCGTGGTGGTGATGGTTCCCCCGCCGGGCACCGCTTGCTGGGTGGTAACGGTCTGGAACTGGATGTCGCCCAGCAGGCTGCGGTCGAAGAGGACCGAGTCCTGCAACCCCAGCTCGATGCCGAACTCGTCGGTGTTGTTCAACGTCACCTCAGCGATCAGCACCTGGATCATGACCATGGGGGGCCGGGCGTCGAGCTCTTCCACCAGCCGGATGATCTCGTCGTAAAATCGCGGCGTGGCGCTGATGATCAGGCTGTTGCTGACCAACTCCGGCACGACTACCACCTCGCGCTCGATCTGTTCGAACGGGCTCAACAGCTCGGGCGTGATCTGCTGCACGTCGCGCTCGGTAGTGAGGAATTCATTGATGGCCGCGGCCACGGCCTCGGCGGGCGCATTCTTGAGCCGGTAAATCGAGCTGCGCCGCTCGCGGACATCGCTTTCGTCAAGCCTGAGCAGAATGGCGTGAACGACAGCCAGGTCGGAGGCCGAGCCGGAGGCGATGATGCTGTTGGTCCGCGGATCGACGGAGAACCGCAAGGGCAGGAGCGAACCCTCGCCGCCGGTCACCAGCGGCTGCGGGCCGAACTGCCCTTGCTGGCCGGCTTGCTGCCCCGTCGGGCTCCCGAACAGCTCTTCCAGCAATTGCGCCAGGCTCGCCGCGTCGCCGTTGATGATCGTGAAAACCTTGATCTGCACGGCGGCCTCCGGCGGCTGATCGAGCTGGGCGATCAGCGCCGCCAACAGGTCGATGCTCTCGGCGGGGGCCGAGACCAAAAGCGAATTGGCCCTGGGGTCGGCCGTGATGCGGACGTCGGTCAGGATGCCGGAGTTGACCAGCCGCTGCCCTTCGGCATCGACAGTGAGGAACTGCAGCGTGAGCGACTTGGCCTGCTGGGCCTGTGCTCCCTGGGCGCCGGGGAGGCCGGGCTGAGCGCCGGGCTGACCGGGAGTCGGTTGAAACGCGCCGTCGCCAAACTGCCCCGGGCGGCCTGCCTGGACCGCCTGCGAGCTGATCGCCTCTTGCAGAACCGGCGCCAGCTCCTCGGCCAAGGCATTGCGGAGCCGGAACACCCGCAGCTCGTTCACGGCGTCGCTCGATATCGTGTCGAGACCCTGGATCAACCGTGCCACTTCGACCAGGTCGCGCGGGCTCGCCTGCACGATCAGCGAATTGGTGCGGAAGTCGGCCGTGACCGCCACCCGCGGCGCCAGGCCGGCCGCGGTCGGCTGCTGCCCGGGTGCGGCCCGCTCGCCGAAAAACTGCGTGATGGTCTGCGCGGCGACCGAGGCCGGGGCGTGCCGCAGGCGGAACAGCCGGAACTGGCCGGTGGGGCCGACCGGCTGGTCCAGCCGGGCCAACAGGTCGGTCACGCTTTTGACGGTTGCGGCCCGGCCGACCAGGAGCAAGGCGTTGGGCTTGACCAGCGCGGTGATGCTGACGCGGCCCTGCCGCGGGGCAAGGAAGTCATCGTAGAGGGGGCGGATCAGGTCGGCCATGGCCTGGCTGTCCACGTGGCGCAAGGTATAGACTTCGATCACGGGCTCGGTTTCGACGCTGAGCCGCTCGATGTCGTCGATGATCTGCAGGACGCGTTCGACGTCGCGGCGGTTGCCGCGGATGATGATCGCATCGAGTCCCTCCAGGTATTCGATCTGCACCTGACCAAGCACGGCGGCGTCTTCGTCGGTGAGCTGGTCGGGCACGAGCTGATCGTCCTCGATGAACGCCCCTTCGTCCGGCGGCTGCTCTTGCTGCTGCTGGTCCTGCAGGTCTTGGGCCTCGGACTCGACCTGGGCGCGGGGCCTGAACAGCCGGGCCACCATCGGCAGCGAGCCGGCGCCATCGGCATGCCGTGGCGGCAACGCGTTGCCGTTGCCTTGGTTGGTTACCGCATCCATGGCCCGGCGGACGTGGGTCGAGGTCGAGGCGGGCACCGCAACGACCCTGGTGCTGCGGCCGCGCGATTCGGCCGGGGCATCGAGAGCCTCGATCAAGCGGGCACAGTGCGTGGCCGCGTCGACCGGCCCGCGGAGCGTGACCTTGCCGGTCCGCCGATTGAGGTCGATTTCGAGCGGCTGCTGGTCCGGAAGCCGGACGAGGTACGAGTCGACTTCGGGTCTGGTTTTGGCCAGGCCCGAGAAATGCTCGCCCCAGAGGTTCGACAACGACGACTGGAGCTGCTCGGGGCGCAATTGCCTGAGCTGCACGGTCGGGGAGTGAGCCTGTGCGGCGGCCGCGCGGGTCCGCAGCACGCGTGAGACCTGGTTGTCGCCGGCATCGCCGGGCGGCCGCTCGAAAGCCGGCTGCCGCGACTCGAGGCGGCGTGCCAACTCGGACTGGATGTGCGGAGGCGCCAACACGAGGATCTGGCCGGTGCGGTCGTCGGCGGCGATGCGGACCCCCGATGCCGCCGGATACTCGTCTTGCAGCCGCGATGCAAGCGCGTCAGGGTCGGCGCCGGAATAGGGATAGCTCTTGAGGACCGGCTTGGAGGCGGCCTGCGGCCGGCCGGAGCGGTCGAGCGACTCGATCAAGTCCCGAGCGACCTGCTGGACCTCGGCCGAGCCACGGACCAGCAGGCGATTGCCCCGGGAGTCGACGACGATCTCGGCTTCGTCGTCAGCCAGGCCGGACAGCAGCTCGCGCAGGCGCGGCTCGATCTCGTGGGCCTGGGCGTCGCGCAGCCGGTAGGCTTCGAAACCATGGCCCGGCCGCTGTTGGGCATCCGCCGGGAGGGGAGCCAGCAGAACCATGACCAGCAGTGGCAGAAACAGCGTCAGCCGGCCCGATCTCCGCCGCGGACGAGTTCTAAAGCGAAGGCTCTTAATCACTTGAGGTCCAGTCGCTGCCAGGGGAGTGACCGGCGGGCAGACAGCGGCCCGCGCCGTTAAAGTCGATTCAGAAGGAACAATCGGCAAAGCTTGCCCATATCTCCAGCAAATCCCTAGGTAGGGGGTGTCCGAAGGCAGAAGGCAGAAGGCAGAAGGATATTTCCATGGTGCGCGAAGCCGAAGGCACCGGTATATTGTAATCAGGTTTCGGAGGACATTTATGACGCCCGTGCTTACCGACGAACAGCGAAAGGCAATCGAGGAAGGTCATGGTGCGCCGGTGTATGTACTGGATACCGCATCCCAAGCTGGATACGTCCTGATCTCGGTGGAGTCGTTCCAACGCATCCGCGCTCTGTTCGGAGGCGACGACCCGTTCGAGATCCGCGAGACATACGCGGTGCAAGACGAGACGGCGGCCCAGGCCTGGAGCCATCCCGAGGACGCCGCTTACGACGATTACGATGCCCACCGCGGCAAGCCATGAACAGCCGCGGTGATATCGTCCTGCTCGATATGCCGTTCGCTCAGGGCGGCGGATCCAAGGTTCGCCCCGCTCTTATCGTCCAATCCAACCGCAACAACGCGCGGATATCGAACACGATTGTCGCAAGCATTACCCGCAACATCTCACGTGTACATGAGCCAACTCAGCTCGTAATTGACATCGCGACTGATGCAGGTCAGCAGTCCGGGTTGTTGGCGACGTCGGCCGTCACCTGCGAGAACCTGTTTACTGTGGGCCGGCGGTTCATCCAACGGACCATCGGAAGTCTGCCAAAGGAAATAATGTTGGAAATCGACTCCTGTCTGAAGGAATCGCTGGGCGTGAAATAACGTCGCTGAATTCGCCAGGATTCCGGCTGCCACGTAGAGCCGCCGGCCACTAGTTGGCCGGTCAGCTTCCGGCGGGCAGATCGCGGCCGTCGCGGAGACTCTTGCCGACGGGCACCAGGCGGCGCTTGCCTTCGGTCTCGATTTCGACGGCACGCGGCGTGATGCGGGCGATCGTTCCCTCGAGGTCGCCCACTTTGAACGACTGCCCCTCGTGCAGCCGGAGGTGCTGGCCGGTGGTGCGCACGTTCAGCCAAACCAACGGCCGGCCGCCTCCTTGAGTGATGCCGGTCACGAAGGCATGCTTGGCCGTGTCGAATTCGGGCGGCTTGGGCGCCGAGCTGCGCGCCGCCGCGACGGGAGGCGGCTTATAGACGGCAAACAGGTTGCGGCCCACGATCATCTTCTTGTAGTCTTCCAGATCGCCGAAGGCCAGCCGGTCGGACGTAGAGCTGCCCAGCGCGCGGCTCGGCTCGGCGCCGGGAAGCACCAGCGCCTCGATGGTAATGGTGACGTCCAGAGCGGCGTCCTTCGACGGCAGCAGCTTAATGCTGGCGACCTGGTGCAGGTGATCGGCGCTGTAGAACTCGTGCAGGAACCGCGTGACCTGGTCCAGCTTGCCGCTACCCTTGATTTGGAAACGAAGCATCTGGTACACGTCTGTGCGCGAAATGGTCGAGTCGGGATTGACGCTGGCGTTGGCGAATTCGGCCCGGTCGACCAGGCCCAGGAGCCAGTTCTGATACAGCGAGCCGGCCATGTATAGATCGGAGGGGAGGCTCCGCCGCTCCCACTCGCTCAGCTTGCGCTCGGCCCGCTTGCCCCGGGCAACTCGAGCCTCCTTATTGGAGACTTGCTCGCGGAGAGTATCCAGCTCAGTGGTGCGTTCTTCGAAGGCGGCCCCTACCAGGCCATAACCGTATTGACCAATGGCCAGCACGACCAGCCCACCGGCGATCAAGGCCAAGATTCGTTCGCGCCGTTGCATTGCCGCTACCCGCCTTCCTTGGTTGCCGGGGACGCGGTGCCAGCCGGGGCCGTTTCGGCGGCGGGCGGTTGCCCGCCTGCGACTTCTGGAGCCGGCTGGCTTTGGGCCGGGCCTTCGGCGGGTTGTGTTGCCAACGGTGGTTGTTGTGCCGGCGGCTGCTTGTCGGGCGGCTGTTTTTGGGTTGGTTCCTTTTCGGCCGGAACCTTTTGTTTTTCTTTGGCGCGCTTCTGGTAATCGTCCCTGGTCTGTGGCCTGACAACGACGATCGACGAGAATTCCCAGGTATAACGATCGACCGGGCTGTCGACTGCACCCAGTCCTCGCCCTTCGACCCGATGATCTTCGTCACGCAGGCCGCCCTCCAATGCGTCGACGACCGATGCATTGTGCACCAGCCCATTGAGCGCAATCTTTCCGCCCTCGGGGTTGCTTGGATTCATCGTAAGATGGGTGAGCATGGCATCTTCGGCGGGCGGAAAATCGCGCGACAGCTCGACGAATTCGTCGAGCCAGGTCACGTCCTTGGCAGTCCACTTTTCGATCTCGGCGGTCGCCTGTTCCAGCCTGGTGGCTTCGTCGACCAACGGGTCCATATCCTTCGACTGAGCCCGCAGCGCCTTGATGTCGCGGTCCATGGCGCTCAACTCCAACCAGGTCCAGCCGGCCGCGACCAGCGCCAGCAGGGCCGCCGACAGGCCCGCCAAGACATAGCGGTTCCGCCGGCTGGGCGCCGGCGGGCGGCGCCGCGGGTTGAGGAAGTCGATGGCGGGAGGGACCTGCTGCGCCTCGTCCAGCAGCATGCCCAACAGCGGCGCAAAGCGGCCGGTGTGCTGCGGCAGCGACCGCCTCAACGACTTGGACAGGTCGAGCCCGGCAAACGGATCGAACAGCCGGGCCGGCAGGCCAAGCTCCCGCGACATCCGCTCGGCCAAGGCGGCGTGGTCCTGGCCGCTGCCGCACAGATCGATGGCTTCGACCTTCTGGCCGCCTAGTTGGTTCTGGGCGGCCGCGATGGTGCGGCGCATCTCGGCCAGCAGAGGACGGCATTCGTCGGAGGCGGTCAGCACGTCGGCGGGCAAGCGGGCAGTCCGCAGAAAGACCACCTGGTCGTCGACCAGCACGGTCAGGTCCGCTTCCTCGGCCAGCACATCGACCAGCAGCCGCACCCGCTCGCCTCCCGATTGCGTGCGGCAAAGCAGGCTGGCCGCCGCGCAGGGCCGCAGCACCAGGCGCTGGGGCGTCAGGCCCGCGCGGCTGCACGTTTCGCTGATCTGCTCGACCAGGTCGGGGGAGATGGCCGCAGCCAGCACCTGCCGCGGGCCGTCGGTGCCGGCGCCCAGCGGCAGAAAATCGAGCGGCCAGCCTTCGGCCAGCGAAGTGAATTCGCGCATGGCCTGGAAACGAACCATGTCGGGCAGCTCGTCGGCAGGGGCCGGGGGCAAGGTGAGCTGTTTCAGCTCGATGCTCGCGCGGCCGACCGCCACCAACGTCTCGGCGCGGCCGAGACGCAGCGAGGCTAGGGCCTGGCCGATTGATTCGGCGGTCCGCGTGTCGCCCAGGCTGGCTTGCCCCTCGAGCCGGGCCGGCAGAGGGACCGCAAAGGCGTGCTCGATGACCGACTGGCCGGCCTTGGCCAAGGCCACGGCGAAGCGCACCTCGCGGCTGTCCCACTCGAGAGCTAATAAACGGGGCATATCGGTTCAGCTTTCCTGGACGGTAGTTGGCATGGGTTGGTCGGTCGAGGGAAGCGGCAACACGGCCGCCGCCATTGGTTATTGGATCCCCAAGGTCTCCGGAGTGTAGCCGCGGCCCAGGTGACTCAGGTCTCTCCAGAATACTAGCCGGGGGGGCGCGGTGGTAGCATCGAGGACGATTTCGGCCCGAGTGGAGGGTCCCGAGGCGTCGAAATAGCCGATGACCTGGGCCCGGTAGACGCTGCCGCCGGCCGTCACAAAGGGCATGAGCTTCTTCATTTCGTCGAGCGTCACCAGGCCCTCGCTCAAAAGCCAGGTTTCGTGCCGGCGGCCGGGCTTGTCGTCGCCGGGTTCAGGATCACGCTCGGAAAGGATGCGCTGGACCACGTCGGGTTCCAGGCCGGGAATGCCCAACAAGACGGTCCGAGAAGCCTGGTTGACGTTGATGCGACCGGGGATGGTGGGCTTTGGATTCACGGTCACGTGGTCGAGCAATTCGGGCAGATAGGAGTCCATCTCGCCCGGCACGTCGGAAAAGGGACTCTCGACCACGATCGGTTCCTGGAGCCCCTCGAACGTGGCCTGGACTTTGGCGCCCACGAGGTCCAGAACGGTATTCAGCCTGGTATTTCCCGGCCGCGCCAGGTCGACGCCGCGGCCGGCGACCTCCTGCGTAATCACGCTGTCCATGCCGGAGAAGGGGCCGCTTTGGCGGTAGGCGACGATGAAGGTGGCCCAATCCTCGGGGAAGAGGGCCGAAAGGTCCTCGTGGAGCTGTTCGAGGTCCGAGCCGTTCAAGTCGATCCGCGGCTGGCCGTCGGGGTCGAGGTTCGATTCCTGGCTGTAGAGGGTGAGATAGGCGGACCAGCCCCGGTCCAGGGAGCCGTCGGAGTTGTCGACGCCCGCGATTGAAGCGCCGCTTACGCCTTCGTGCGGCTCGATGAGGCCGTTGCGGTCGGCATCGGCACCGAACAAGAGCCAGGGGGTCACGCCGCGGACCAGCAGCAGCTCTTCGACGGTTTCCAGCGGACCGTTCTTGGGCGCATAGGCGGGGACGAGCCCGGAATAGGCGTCGTTCTCAGCGCCAAAGTCGCGTTGAGTGTCGTCGGGGTCGATCCAGTCGAGAATGGCGTCGGCTACGTCGGTAGTCATACCGGGCAGCCCCATCAGCAGGTTGCGGCCGCCGTCGGTCGAGAGCTTGTCGATCAAAAGGAGGGCATTCAGGTTCAAACGGGCCGACTCGTTTTCCAGCCCATATCGGAACCCGGCGAGGCCCCCCTCGAGCACGTCGGGCGTGAGCACAGTGAAGCGGCCGCGGTCCCTGGGAACTGTGTCGTCGAGCACGATGACGCCTTGGAAGAGCGCGGGATTGTTGTACAGGCCGCCCGCCTGCCGGAGTGTTTCGGGATCCAGTATCACCTGCTGATCGATCCAGCTCACTCCCGAATCGACCAGCGAGCGCGACTGCACGCCGCGGCCGTGCACAAAGACGGCCTCGCGCTCGGCGAACATCAATTGCGCGAAGATGGCAGCGGCCAGGCTGAGCAGGGCGACGGCCACCAGGACGAC